>NZ_JBFTMK010000004.1:0-35279 GCF_056396965.1 Pseudomonas sp. 05N434 | reverse complement strand
GATGCTGACAGCGTGCGCATGCTGCGTGCCATCGCCGCGCACCTTACTCACTGAAACGCCTCATAACGACAAGAAGTTTGCGACCTATTCGCCTGGCTCGACCAGGTGTTGGCGGCGCTTTGCGCCGCCATTCACTGCCCTGTAACAACAATAATCACACAGGAGCTTCATATGGTTCTCATGACGCGTTTCTCTCGAACGCTCTTAGCGGTCAGCTTACCCCTGACCGCCCAAGTCGCACTGGCGGGCTACACCTTCGAGGATGGCAACCTCAAGGGTGAGGTCAACTTCACTGCCGGCGGTGCGACCCTTTCCACCCGTAACGTCAACTTCGGCAGCGGCCGCGTCGATGCGCGCAGTGGCAAGAATGGCGGTACGAAAATCGACTGGCAGGAGCTCTACGTCAAGCCCGGCGTCAAGCTGGAATACGCCCTGCAGCCAGACTTCAGCCTGTTGGCCGGTGGCTCGCTGGTGGCGGCGACCACCTTTGGCGACGGCGATGCCGGCGGCTTCACCCGCAGCTCTGATGGTGATGTAGCCACCGAARAACTCTACGGTGGTTTCCGGGCCGGGGAGTGGACGCTCACAGCCGGTCGCCAGAACTACATGATCGGGACCGGCTTCATCGTCATGGACGGTAACCTCGACCAACTCAAGGACGGCGCCTACTGGCTTGGCCCCAGAACCGCCTTCAAGGATTCGGCCATCCTGGCCTGGGATCATGGCGCATTGAAGACCCAGGCCTTCACCTTGCGGGTCGATGACGATCTGGGTGACTTCCGCATGACCGGCGCTAACCTGGACTACAACCTCGACGACCAGGTGACACTGGGGGCCATGGCGATGAAGGTCAACGCGCTGGGGCCCAAGGGCAGTACACTGCCACGACGCCGGGACGGGATGCAGGTGTACAACGTGCGTGCGTTGAAGGCCAAAGTACCGGGCGTGCCGGACTTGACCCTGAATGCCGAATACGCCGTGGAACGGGGCAGTGGTGAAGGCGTGGATTACGAGGCCAACGCCTGGTACGGTCAGGCGGATTACGCCTTCAACACGTTGCCGCTGACCCCGGTGATCGGCTATCGCTACGCCAGTTTTTCCGGCGACGACAACCTCGCCGACAACCGGCAGAAAGCCTGGGAGTCACTGAGCAAGGGCTTCGTCGACTGGAGCACCTGGCTGGTGGGGGATGTCGTCGGCAACTACCTGCTGTTCAACAGCAACGAAAACGTCCAGCAGTTCTCGCTCAAGACCCACCTCAATGAAACGCTGACCCTCGGCGCGATCCACTATCAGTTCTGGCTGGACGAGAAAAACTACATGGGTGCGCAGGTCAGTGATCGGCGCTTTGCGGACGAGAGTGTGGTTTTCCTCGACTGGACCCCGACGCCGTCGTTCTATACGTCGCTCTCCTATAACTGGGTCAAGCCGCTGGCCGCTGCCAGGCAGGTGTTCGGCGATGACCAGAAATTCAGCGCGCTGGAACTGTACTTCACCTACCGCTATTAAGTGCCGCGAGCCTTCGCGGCCGCGCAGGAGTGCTTAACCATGAACATGTTTTTGCGTAACACCTTATTGGGCGCTGTAGTGTCGTTGCTGGCCAGCGGGGTGTGCCTGGCTGAAGAGCGCACGGTGCGGATCTACAACTGGATCGAATACCTGCCACCTGAAGTGCTCAAGAGCTTCCAGGAGGAAACGGGCATCCGTCCGGTCTACGACGTTTTTGACAGTGTCGAAACCCTGGAGTCCAAGCTGCTGACCGGCAATTCCGGGTATGACGTGGTGTACCCCGGCAGCGCCAACCTGAGTCACCTGATCGCCGCCGGTGCCGTCCAGCCGCTGGACCRCAACCAGCTGCCGAACTGGCGGCACCTGGACCCGGAGTTCATGAAAACCCTGGAAGCCGCGGGTGATACGGGCAACCGTTACGCGGCACCGTACCTGTGGGGCACCACGCTGATCGGCTACAACGTCGACAAGGTTCAGCAAGTCCTGGGCGCCAATGTGCAGATGAACACCTGGGACATGATCTTCAAGGAAGAGAACCTCGCCAAGCTGGCCAGTTGCGGTGTCGGTTTCCTCGACGCAGCCAACGAAATCGTGCCCATCGCCTTGCACTACAAGGGCCTCGACCCCAACAGCCAGAAGCGCGAAGACTACCCGCAGGCCCAGGCGGCGATGATGAAGATTCGCCCGCACATCACCTACTTCAACTCCTCACGCTACGGCATGGACCTGGCCAACGGTGACATTTGCGTAGCCGTCGGCTGGTCGGGTGGCGTGGCGCTGGCCAAGCAACTGGCCGATGCGGCCGGCAAGGGCGTCAGGGTGGAGATGGCGTTACCCAAGGAAGGCGCGCCGATGTGGTCGGACGTGATGATGGTGCCGACCAACGCCCCCCATACCAAAGAAGCCTATGAGTTCATCAACTACATCCTGCGCCCTGACGTCATTGCCCGGATCAGCAACAAGATCGGTTACCCCAATCCGAACAAGGACGCCACCGCACTGGTGAACGCCGAGATCCGTAATAACCCCAACATGTATGTGCCGGACGAAGCGCGCAAAACACTGTTCGCTCTGCAGCCCATGCCGGCAGCCGTGGAGCGGATTCGCACCCGCACCTGGACCACCATCAAGACCAACCGCTGATCATTGTGGCCCGGCGTCGTGACGTCGGGCTCGCCAGCAACGAGACGCGCCTCGGCTATGGCATGCAGCCAGTCTGGGAGGAGGCTGGCGTTCTCAGGCCCGCATTCCGTAAAAGAGCAGTTCGGTGATACGCCTTACCTGGGCGGAGTGTGACTCGATGTCCGGCTGTTCCTGGTTGACCAGCCTGAACAACTGCAGGTGTGAGTAGTCGTTCAACAGGAAGGCGGCCAGGTCGACGTTGAGGTCGGCGCGTAGCTTGCCGCCCATGTCGCTATGAATAAAGGGGGCGCATGTCGCCCAATCATCCATGCAAAATACTTAATCGGGTAAAATTTTTAAAGCGCTAATTTCTGTAGTGCGCGGTTATCCCGGAAGCGAAAAGTCTCGTTGGCTGATGGCGAGAGTCCTCAGGTTTTATAGTTAATTTCATTAATCTTTTACACACTGTTCACCGTGCATTGGTCCGTCTGAATCAAGCCGATGCCTGTCGGTATTTTTTCAGTCGATAGGCAAACTGCGCACGACTCAAACCCAGCAGTCGCGCGGCAGCGGCCAGATTGCCTTGGCTTTTTTGCAGCGCTTCATCGATCAGGCGCGACTCCAGCCCTTCAATGGAGAAGCCGTGTTCCAGGCGAGCCAGGGTCTCCAGCAAGGCCGGGCGAGGCTGTGTGCCGGTGGGACTCTGGTCGGTTGCGGCGAGGCTGCCATTGTCGTCCAGAGAGTACGCATCCTGCGGCATGGGTTCGTTGCGAAACAGGTGGACCAGATCGATGGCTTGGCCGTCTTCGCTGGCGATCAGGCCGCGCTCCACCAGGTTCTGCAGTTCCCGTACGTTGCCGGGGAAGTCATAGCGCAATAACACCTTGAGTGCGCGCATGGTCAGGCCGGCGGGTTTGCGGGCGTAGGCCTGACAGAAGCGCCGCAGGAACGCGTTGACCAGCAACGGAATGTCGTCGCGACGTTCGCGCAGCGGTGGCAGCACGATGGGGTAGACATTCAGCCGGTAGAACAAGTCTTCGCGAAATTCTCCGGCCGCCACGGCTTTGCGCAAGTCGACATTGGTGGCCGCCACCACCCGGACGTCGACCTTGATGGGCTGGCCACCGCCGATGCGCTCGATCTCTCGCTCCTGCAATGCACGCAGCAACTTGCCCTGACCCGGCAGGCTGAGGCTGGCGATTTCGTCGAGAAACAGCGTGCCGCCCTGGGCGCGCTCGAAGCGTCCGGGGCGCGAATGGGTCGCGCCGGTGTAGGCGCCACGTTCGACACCAAACAGCTCAGCCTCGATCAGATTGTCCGGGATGGCGGCGCAGTTGAGCGCCACGAAAGGTGCTCGATGGCGTGGGCTGAACTGATGCAACTGACGGGCGAACAACTCTTTGCCGACCCCGGACTCGCCGCTGAACAACACCGTGGCGGGCGTCGGCGCCACGCGCTGCAAGGCGAGGGTAGCGGCATTGAAGGCCGCGCTGGCGCCAATCGGTTTTGGCCCGCCGGGGTTTTCGCTGTCGTCATCCTGGGGGGCGGGCGCCGGGGCTTGAGGCTGTTTGGGCTCGGCGCTTGAGGGTGAGGCAGTGAGATAACTCAGGTCCTGCTCGACATCGCCCCATTGTTCGGCGGTCTTGCCGATCACCCGGCAGCTCTCATGGCCCATGCCCCGGCATTCGGTTTCGCGGAAGATCACCAGACGACCGAACAGCCCGCTGACATAACCGATGGCATAGCCCAGTTCGGTCCAGCACACCGGATCCTGGCCGATCCCGTAGGCGGCGATATGTTCGTCGGCCTCACAGGAGTGGTGCCAGAGGAATTCACCTTCATAGAAGCCTGAGTCGGCGTCGAATTTGAAGTGCAGGGGTTCGACCTTGGTCATGCCTTCGAGTGTATGCAGACGCGTGCCGGCCGAGAAAACCGCCGCGGCGTCGGCGTCTGGCCAGCGCTCGCGGATCAGCCGCGCATCGCGCGCGCCGGAGAGATAGCCGGTACGGGTAAACAGGCCGCGGCTCTGTTCCAGTCCCTGGCGCTCGATAATTTCCCGTCGCAGCGCGCCGAAGGATGAGCTGTGCAATAGCAGCATGCGCTGGTCGTTGAGCCAGATACGTCCGTCAACAGGGGAAAAGAACAGGCATTCGGTCAACTCGGCCAGGGTCGGTGAGTTGCCTTCGGCCAGTTGGGTACTGTCGCCTCGGGGCGAGAAATGCTCCTCCTGCACGGCAAGATGAGGAAGCAGCGAATGGGGATTGTTCATTGTTATGCCCCTGAGCGAGTCGACTGGTCGAAATGATCAACTAGCAAAACAGTTATTAAACATAACTTTATCATTTGGACAAGTGGCGAGCTGCCGGCTGTACGCCAAGCACCTTGTCCTATTCGCAAACACCCCTCTACAGCCCGCAAGCCAGAGCCTTCGCCACTTGAAATGCGGCGCGACGCAGGAAGTCGGCACAGCCCTTGCTCTAGCGCTTTCACCACGCAGACGCCTTGCATCGTTTTAGCAAGGCCGCGTCAGGCAATGACAAACACAAGAGCCGGGAGACCGAAATGTCGGTAAGTGAACCATCTGATTTTCTGCGGGACGAGCCATGGCGTGAACGCATCTTCAATGGTGACTGGCTACGTCCATTGGGCGGCAGCCATAGCGTCATCGAACCGGCCACCGGCGAGGTGTTGACCGTCACCGGTTTGGCCGATGCAGCGGACATCGCGTTTGCCAGCCTGAACGCCGCTCGTGCTCAACCGGCCTGGGCGGCATTGGGGCCACGGGAACGCGCAGAGATCTTTCGTAAAGCTGCCGCACTGGCCCAGCAACACTTTGCCGAACTGGCGTTGTACATCGCCCGGGAAAGTGGCGGCAGTCTGTTCAAGGGTGAACATGAGGTCCGTGAGGCGATCGTGTTGCTGCATCAGGCGGCCGGGCTGCTGTCGCAACCCCATGGTCTGGTTCTGCCGAGCGAAGCGGGGCGCTTGTCCTATGCACGCCGGTTGCCCCATGGCGTGGTCGGGGTGATCTCGCCGTTCAACTTTCCCTTGGTGTTGTCCCTGCGTTCGGTGGCGCCGGCGCTGGCGGCGGGCAACGCCGTGGTGCTCAAGCCCGATCCGCAGACCCCGGTCAGTGGCGGTTTCATCATTGCCCGGTTGTTCGAGGCGGCCGGTCTGCCCAAGGGCTTGCTGCAGGTGTTGCCGGGTGCAGCGCCAGCCGGAGAAGCGCTGTGCCGCGATCCGCATGTGCGGATGATCGCGTTCACCGGCTCCACCGCAGCGGGGCGCAAAGTCGCGGAGCTGGCTGGGCGTCATCTGAAAAAAGTCGCCCTGGAGCTGGGCGGCAAGAACTCGTTGATCGTGCTCGAAGACGCCGATCTCGAACTGGCGGCCAGTAACGCCGCCTGGGGTGCCTGGCTGCATCAGGGGCAGATTTGCATGGCCACCGGACGCATCCTGGCCCATGAGTCGATTGCACAAGAACTGGTCCGCCRGTTGGCAGAAAAGGCACGGGCAATCACGGTTGGCAATGCCGCTCGCGGTGAGGCGGTGCTGGGGCCGTTGATCAACAAACGCCAGCTGTTGCGAGTGCATGAAATCGTCACGGAGAGTGTGACGGCCGGGGCAACTCTGCAAGCCGGCGGCGAGTATGAGCAGCTCTTCTACCAACCCACGGTGCTTTCCGGTGTGCGCCYGGGCATGCGCGCGTTCGACGAGGAAATCTTCGGCCCGGTGGCCACGGTGGTGAGTTTTGCCAGCGACGATGAGGCCATCGACCTGGCCAACCGCACCGAGTATGGCTTGTCCGCGGGGATCATTTCGCCTTCGGTCGGGCACGCGATGGCGATGGGCGAGCAACTCAATTGCGGGCTGTTGCACATCAACGACCAGACAGTGGCCGACGAATGCATCAACCCCTTCGGCGGACGCGGCAGCTCAGGAAATGCCGGCAGCGTAGGCGGCCCGGCCGACTGGGATGAATACACCCAATGGCAATGGGTGACGGTCAAGGATAAGGCGCCGCGTTACCCGTTCTGACGGGCCGGTTTTGCCGGGCCGACAAGGTAGGTCGGCTCACCGAGTACACAAAAATAATAAGAGGACTCAACATGAAACTCGACAACAAGATTGTGCTGGTGACTGGCGTCTCTTCGGGTATCGGCGCGGCCACGGCAAGCCTGCTGCGCAGCCACGGCGCCCAGGTGATTGGCGTGGACCTGAAGGCGCCGCACATGACCCTGGATGGTTTTGTTCAGGGCGATCTGAGCAGTGCCGAGAACATCGACCGGTTGCTGGCGCAGCTACCGGCACGGATCGACAGCCTGTGCAATATCGCCGGGGTGCCGGGCACTGCAAACCCGCAACTGTTGGCGCGGGTCAACTACCTGGGATTGCGCCACTTGAGCAGCGCGTTGCTGCCACGCATCAACGCTGGCGGCAGCATCGTCAATATCGCCTCGATCCTCGGCGCCGAGTGGCCGTTACGTCTGGAACAGCACAAGGCGCTGGCGCGCATCGAAGGTTTCGCCGCCGGGCAGGCCTGGCTGGCCGAGCACCCGGTACCGGACCAGACCTGCTACCAGTATTTCAAGGAAGCCTTGATCGTCTGGAATTACCTGCAGGCACAACCCTGGTTTCTCGAACATTCGGTGCGCATGAACAGCGTCGCGCCAGGTCCGGTTTTCACGCCGATCCTCGGCGACTTCGTGAGCATGCTCGGTGAGGCCCGAACCCAGGCCGATGCCCATCGCATGAAACGCCCCGCTTATGCCGATGAGGTAGCGGCGGTGATCGCTTTCCTGTGTGCCGACGAGTCGCGCTGGATCAACGGCGTCAACCTGGCCGTCGATGGCGGATTGGCCTCCACCTACATCTGAAATGCACACCAGTAGACAGCGGCTGTGGCGAGGGAGCTTGCTCCCGTTCGGCTGCGAAGCAGTCGTAAACCGGTGCACCGGTTCTACTTGAGGGCCGTTGCGCGCCCCAACGGGGCGATGCGGCGTTCCGACAAGCCCCCTCGCCACAGATGCACAGGCAAAAATAAAAATAATGAGGAGCGTCCATGGACAACGTTAAACGTTGCTTTCGTTTCAAGCATTGCGCCCTGTTTCTGGCGTTATGCAGCGCCGGTGTGATGGTCGAAAGGGTCGAGGCCATGCAAATGGACCTTGGTGATTCCGACTGGAAACTGCGTTGGGACAACACCATCAAGTACAGCCAGGCCTGGCGTCTTCAGGGGCAGGACAGCCGATTGGTCAACGCACCGACCGCCAACGGCCTGTATCCCTCGATCCAGAGTCAGGGTGATAAAAACTTCAGCAGTGGCCTGGTCTCCAATCGTCTGGACCTGTTTTCCGAAATGGACCTCAGCCGGCAAAACTATGGCCTGCGCGTGAGCGGCGCAGCCTGGTACGACGATATCTACAACAAGGGCACCGACAGCAGCGAGCAAACGCATTTCCTCAGCGAAACCCGCAAGCTCCACGGTCGCGATGCGGAAATTCTCGACGCCTTCGTGTTCCTGCGCGGTGACCTCGGTGAAGACTCCCAGGGCGTGGTGCGTCTGGGCCGACACAGCCTGATCTACGGCGAAAGCCTGTTTTACGGTGGCAACGGCATTGCCAATGCCCAGGGCCCGACCGATGTGGTCAAGTTGCTCAGCGTGCCGGGGACCCAGTTCAAGGAGATCCTGCGTCCGGTCAATCAGATCTCCGGGCAGTTGCAGATCAACCCGCAGTTGTCGGTGGGCGCTTACTACCAGTTTGAGTGGGAACGCTCCAATGTGCCCGGCGCCGGCAGCTACCTGAGCGATATCGATGCCATCGGTTACGGCAGCGGTTCACTGCGCGAAGTGTTCGGCAACGACACGGTGAATGGCGGTGATTTGAAACCGCGAAATTCGGGGCAGGGCGGTATGCAGATCCGCTTCAAGCCGACCGGCACCGAGCTGGAGTTGGGTTTCTACGCTGCGCAGTATCATGACAAAACCCCGACCGGCCTGTACGCCTACCTCGACGGTGCGGCTGCGGCCGCCACGGGGTTGCCGATCCTGAGTTCCTATCGTCAGGTCTACGCCGAAGACATCAAGACTGCCGGCGTCAGCTTCTCCACCGCTTATGGGCCGTTCAACTTTGCCGGTGAAACTTCCGTGCGCTGGAACGCGCCGCTGGTGAGCAATCTGCAAGTGGTGGCCCCTGGCGTGGCGGCCGATGGCGACGATAACTCACTGTTTGCCAGGGGCAAAACCGCTCACGCCAACCTGTCGGCGATTTACCTGTTATCGCCCACCGCATTTTGGGATGGCGGCTCGGCACTGGCCGAGCTGGCCTGGAACCGCACCCTGAGCGTGACCGAGAACGCCGCCGCGCTGGATGCCAACACCACCCGCGAGGACGGCAATTTCAGTTACGGGCAGTCGTTGGCCGACCGCGACTTCGTCTCGCTCTACGTGAAAACCTCATTCTAATAAGGTGGATTCGCCATGCAGAACAAAGCATTTCTCAACACTTGCGTCCTCACCCTGGCCCTTGCCGGCATGAGCCTGGCGCAGGCGGCCGTGTCGCCTGAGCAGGCTGCACGTTTGAAGACTGAACTGACACCCCTTGGTGGCGAGCGCGCCGGCAACGCCGATGGCAGCATCCCGGCCTGGCAAGGCGGTTACACCAAGGTCGCGCCTGGCTACAAGCCAGGTGACAAACGTCCCGATCCATTCGCCGGTGAAAAACCGCTGTATTCGATCAAGGCCTCGAACATGGAGCAGTACGCCAATGTATTGGCCGAAGGCACCAAACTGCTGCTGAAGAAATACCCGGACTATCGCCTGGACGTCTACCCGACCCATCGCTCGGCGGCAGCCCCGCAATGGGTGTATGACAACACCGGCAAGAATGCCACCCGCGCCACGCTGGACGTGGCGAGCGAGAAAGTCACCGGCGCCTATGGCGGCATCCCGTTCCCGATCCCGGAAAACGGTACGCAAGTGCTGTGGAACTATCGATTGTCCTGGCAGGGCGGCGACACCATCAGCTCGCCTTTCGATACCTGGCTGATGACCGCCGGCGGCAAGAAAGTCCAGGCAACCCGCGCCCAGTACACCTACCAGTTTCCCTACTACGTCGAAGACGGCAGCCTGGAAAACTTTTCCGGCAAGTACCTGGTGGGCAAGCTGCTGACCGAGTTGCCATCGTCCAAGGCCGGTGAAGGCCTGATGACCCATTGGGACCTGGACCCGGCCAACCGCGCGGCCTGGCAGTATCTGGTCGGTCAGCGCCGGGTGCGTCGTGCGCCGAACATTGCCTACGACACCCCGGACTTCGTGACCTCGGGGGTCGGTCTGTTCGACGAAGCGTTCATGCTGTTCGGGCCTACCGATCGCTATGACCTCAAGCTGATGGGCAAGAAAGAACTGATCGTCGCCTACAACAATAACCGCGCCGGCCTGGCCAAGAGCGACGACCTGGTCAAGCAGAACTTCCTCAATCCTGACCTGGTGCGTTGGGAGAAACATCGGGTCTGGGTGGTCGAGGCCACGCTCAAATCCGGCAAGCGCCATGTGGTGCCGCGTCGCACCTACTACATCGACGAAGACTCCTGGCAGATCCTGATGGCCGACGGGTATGACGCGCAGGGCAAACTCGGACGGCAGATGTATTCGCTGACGCTGCTGGCGCCGGACCTGCCGGCCCTCACCGCGCAGGTCATGTGGGGCAGCTACAACCTCGACACCGGGGCTTACTTCCTCAACTCCTCGAGCAACGATCTGGCGGTCCAGTACCAGAAAGTCGCGAAACCTTCGGCGTCCTATTTCACACCGGATGCCATGGCCAACGAAAACATGCGTTGAACCTGGGGAGGCCGCGGCGGGTGAGGGTGCGCGCTGCGGTCGCCTGTGACTTTGCGAGTGGGATAAAGACATGATGGGGCAAAAACGCTATGCAGGCTTTGGCCTGCGCCGGGGCGCCTGCGTCCTGGCATTGGGTTTGATGGCGTGTGTGTTCAGCGCCCAGGCGAGCACGTTTGCCGTACTGCAGCAGCCGGCACTGTCGACCGCCAAGGCCCAGCGCGCGGCATTGCTCGGGCTGACCCGGGCCGGCGAGCGACTGGTGGCGGTCGGCGAGCGCGGGATCGTGCTGCTCTCGGATGACGCTGGAGTCAATTGGCGCCAGGCCAGTGTGCCGGTCAGCGTCAGCCTGACGGCGGTGCAGTTCGTCGATGCCGAGCAGGGTTGGGCAGTCGGTCATCTGGGCGTGGTGTTGCACACCGAGGACGGCGGTGAAACCTGGCACAAGCAACTCGACGGTGAACGCGCCGCCGCGCTGGCGGTGCAGGCCGCTGAGCGCGATGCCGATCAGCCGGGCGGCGCCGGCAACCTGGCGCAGGCCCGGCAGATGCTCGACGACGGACCGGACAAACCGTTCCTCGACCTGTACTTCAGTGACCGCCTGCATGGCTACGTCGTTGGCGCCTATAACCAGATCTACCGCACCGACGACGGTGGGCGAAGCTGGCAGCCGTGGATGCAGCATGTGGACAATCCGCAGGGCTTGAACCTGTATGGCATTCGCGTCTCGGGCAACGATCTGCTGCTGGTGGGGGAGCGCGGTTTGCTGTTGCGTTCGACCGATGCCGGGCATTCATTCCAGGCCTTGAAGTCACCTTATGAAGGCAGCTTTTTCGGCCTGCTCGGCACTCGCGGCGGCGCCTTGATTGCCTATGGTTTGCGCGGTAACGCCTGGTGGTCCGATGACCGTGGCGGCAGTTGGCGACGCCTCGACACCGGCATCGAATCGACACTGGCGAGCGCCATCGAACTGCGTGATGGCAGCCTGCTGTTGGCCAGCCAGGGCGGCGAACTTTTATTCAGCCATGACCAAGGTCGTAGCTTCGACAAACGCCAGAGCCGCAGCGGCGGGACTGTCGCGGCCGTGCAACAGGCGGCCGACGGCAGCCTGGCCAGCGTCGGTTTGAGCGGTGTGGCCGCTGACCAGGATCCACGAGCCTCTGGCAAACCTTGAATCTTCACGGTGCAGCGCTATCGGGCCACGGCCCGTGCAACAGGAGTCAGACTTGAAAGACGACAAAACCCAAACCGTGATCGGCCGCCTGGCAGACTTCGACCAGGCGTCGGGCAACTTCGCCGAGCGGGCGATCTTCAACCATCGACCGCTGGTGATCCTGCTGTGTCTGCTGGTGACGCTGGTGCTCGGCTGGCAAGCCACGCGCATCGGCATCAATGCCAGTTATGAGAAAACCATTCCCACGGGGCATCCCTATGTCGCCAACTTCCTGGAGAATCGCAGTGAGTTGAGCGGCCTGGGCAACTCGCTGCGGATCGCCGTGGAGGTCAAACAAGGCAGCATTTTCACCAAGGACTATCTCGACACCTTGGCCAGGCTCAACGACGAGCTCTATCTGCTGCCGGGTGTCGACCGGCCCTACATGAAATCGTTATGGACCCCGACCACGCGCTGGACCGCCGTGACCGAGGAGGGGCTCGATGGCGGCACCGTGATCCCCGACGACTACGATGGCTCGGCGGCCAGTATCGAACAGGTGCGGACCAACGTCGCGCGTTCCGGTGAGGTCGGTCAATTGGTGGCCGGCAACTTCAAGTCCAGCGTGATCTTCGTGCCATTGCTGGACATCAGTCCGCAGACCGGCAAAGCCCTGGACTACGGCGAATTTTCCCGGCAACTGGAAGCCCTGCGGGACAAGTACCAGAGCGATGACCTGCGGATTCACATCACCGGTTTCACCAAAATCGTCGGCGACCTGATCGAGGGGCTGACTCAGGTCTTGCTGTTCTTCGTGGTGGCGGTACTGGTGACGGTGTTGGTGCTGTTTGGCTACACTCGTTGCGCGCGCAGCACGCTGGTGGTGGTGACGTGTTCGCTGGTGGCGGTGCTCTGGCAGCTGGGTCTGCTCGCCACCCTCGGTTATGAATTGGACCCGTACTCGGCGCTGGTGCCGTTTCTGGTGTTCGCCATTGGCATGAGCCACGGCGCGCAGAAGATGAACGGCATCATGCAGGACGTCGGTCGCGGCACCCACCGGGTGGTGGCCGCGCGTTATACCTTCCGCCGACTGTTCGCGGCCGGCATGACCGCGTTGCTCTGTGATGCGGTGGGCTTCGCGGTGCTGCTGCTGATCAATATCCGGGTGATTCAGGATCTGGCGATCACCGCCAGCCTCGGCGTGGCGGTGCTGATTTTCACCAACCTGATTCTGTTGCCGATCCTGCTCAGCTATATCGGTGTCAGCCCGGCAGCGGCGCAACGCAGCCTGAGTTCGGAAAACGCCGAACTGCAGGCACAGATCAAGCATCCGTTGTGGCGCGTGCTCGATTTGTTCACCCAGCGGCGCTGGGCTATTTGCGCCATTCTGGGCGGTCTGCTGCTGGCAGCGTTCGGTTTTGCCGTGAGCCTGCACCTGAAGATCGGTGATCTCGATCCCGGCGCTCCGGAGTTGCGGGCTGACTCGCGCTACAACCGCGACGCGCTGTTCATGACCCAAAACTATGCGGCCAGCTCGGATATTTTCGTGGTCATGATCAAGACTCCGGAAGATCAGTGCACCCGTTACGCGAGCCTGTCGGCAGTGGATGCGTTGGCCTGGCAGCTGGAGCAATTGCCCGGCGTGGAGTCGACCAGCTCGATGGCGGCGCTGAGCAAAATCGCCACGGCCGGTTACAACGAAGGCAACTTCAAATGGTATGAGCTGATCCCCAATGACGGTGCGCTGGGCGCCGTGCAAACCCGTGCACCGAGGGAGCTGTTCAATCAGGGCTGCTCGATGTTGTCGCTGTACGTTTACCTGGCCGATCACAAGGCCGATACCCTGAATCGGGTGGTGCAGGCCAGCGAGAAATTCATCAGCGAGCATCAGATGCCAGAGGTCAAATTCATGCTCGCCGCCGGCAGCGCCGGGATCGAAGCCGCGACCAATATAGTGGTGAAAAAATCCATGCGCGAGATGCTGTTCTGGGTCTACGGCGCGGTCAGCCTGTTGTGCCTGCTGACCTTCCGCAGCTGGCGCGCAACCCTTTGCGCGATGCTGCCGCTGATGCTCACTTCGATTCTTTGCGAGGCGCTGATGGTGGGGCTGGGCATGGGGGTCAAAGTCGCAACCCTGCCGGTAATCGCATTGGGCGTGGGCATTGGCATCGACTACGCGCTGTATGTCTTGAGTGTAATCCTGGCTCGAATGCGTGCCGGCGACACCCTGGCCCAGGCGTATTACCAGGCGCTGCTGTTCACCGGCAAAGTGGTGTTGCTGACCGGCATGACCCTGGCGGTCGCGGTGTCGACCTGGGCGTTCTCACCGATCAAGTTCCAGGCCGACATGGGGATTCTGCTGGCGTTCATGTTCCTGGTGAACATGCTCGGCGCCCTGATCCTGCTGCCGGCCCTGGCCTGGCTGCTGCTGCCGCAGAAGGTCTTCGCAAAAAAGCCTGAAGCGAGCCGGCATGGGCTGTTGGTCAAGGAGGGCTGAGGACTCGGCAAGCGCTACACGAGGACGGGGACAGTGAGGACCGACTAGCCGTTTTCGGCACAATTGCGCCAATGCCTGTTACGGCGGAATGGAACTTGCCTCCCCAACAGTCTGCAAGCCTTGTGTGCCCAACAGGAAAGGTCCATGAATAACAATAACCCTAGCGTGGAAGGCGCCACCGGTACGCCGGACATGACTGCGGCGATTCATCGTTATCGCACCAACGACATCGATCAGCACGCACAGAACATGGACGGCTGGCAGGTACGCTATGACCAGCTGACGCCCGGGCGCTTTGAAGGCGAGTTGATCGAGTTTCGCGCCGGATGGATGCAACTGGCGCGCGACCGCTCTAATCAGGCGATGCTCAAGAGTGGCAGCGCCTGGAAGGGAGCCATCACCTTCAGCGTGCCGCTGAGCGCTCAGGGGGCGGTGTTTTGTGCGGGGCATCCGATTCATGATGCGAGCCTGCTGGTGGCCCATGGTGATCACTTGCCCGATCTGCGCACGCCCGAACATCTGGATCTGTTGGGGGTGGCGGTTGATGTCCAGGCCCTTGAACATGTGCTGGAGCGCCAGGGCGCCCGGTTTCGAATTACCGATCTTCCCAAGTGTTACCGTCTGGGGGCTTCCTCGGTGCAGGCTGAGTTGGCGGCGCTGTTCGACGAGCTGGCCGCTGCCGATCAGGGCCACGACAGCCTGCTGGGCTATGAGGCGATCCGTCATGGCATTCGCGATGCCGTGATGGTGCAACTGCTGGAGCTGGTCGCGCCGGATCAGGCCGCGCCCCTTAACCCGACGGCGCGCAAACGCATGGTCGATCGTGCCAGGGAATACGCGTTGGGGCATCTGGACGAACCATTGTCGATCCTCGATCTGTGCAATCACATCGGCGCCAGCCGACGCAAACTCCAGTACTGTTTCCAGGAAACCCTGGGTATCAATCCGGTGGCGTATTTAAGGGCGTTGCGCCTCAATGCAGTGCGTCGTGAACTGCGTGACAGCCCCCATGAACATGGGGTGCAAGAGGTGGCGGCGCGTTGGGGCTTCTGGCACCTGAGTCGCTTTGCCAGCGATTACCGCACACTGTTCGGAGAGACGCCCTCACAGACCTTGCGTCGCCATTAACTGTGCTGAAAACGGATAACCCGCCTACCGGAGTCGTTACTAGGATGGCCCACACCATTTGGTTGGGAGGGGCATTCGATGAATCACAAGAACAACAACTCAGGCATCAGCCGCGTCACTGTGTTTACCCTGGGGCTGTTCGGCCTGTGCGCCGGAGCACAGGCCACTGAAAACGGAGCGCCGACCACCGCGGTAGGCGTCTATGACTTCGGCGCCGGGATGATGCCGCCGGCCACGCCATTCGGCACCCTGGGCCTGCGCACGGCCTTCTATTCGGCCAACGTGCAGAAGGACCGCCACGGTCGTTCTCTGGACAACAACTTCTCCCTGGACGTGCTGTCCATCGGCCTCGCCTATATGCGCATGACGGACTACAGCGTCCTCGGCGCCCAATACGGTTTCGGCACGGTGGTGCCTTTCTTCAAGATGGATGCTTCCCTGGAGGTGCCGACGCCGGGCGGTCCGTTGAAGCTTGAGGCCGATCCGTTCCGCCTGGCAGACGTGCAGTTTCTGCCGCTGATCCTGCAGTGGAACCTGTCGCCCAACCTGTTCGTCAACACCCAGTTTCAGATCCAGACCCCCACCGGCGACTACGACAAGAACCGGCTGATTTCCCCCGGGCTCAATCACTGGACTTTTTCCCCCATCGTCAATGCCACTTACATCAGTGACACCGGCTTCGAGGTGTCATCGAGCTTCGAGGTGGACATCAACACGCGCAACCCTGCCACTGACTACAAGAACGGCGTGGAGTACCGGCATGAGTTCGCCGTGGGCCAGCACTTCGGCCCCTGGACCGCCGGTATCGGCGGGTACTACTACCGTCAGTTCACCGATGACGACGCCCCGGGCCTGACGAGTGGCAATCGCGCCAGGGTGCTGGCTGTGGGACCAGCGGTGAGCTACGTCAAACCGGGCCTGCCGCCGGTCTGGCTGCACCTCTACAAAGAGCAGGGCGCGAGCAACCGCGCCGAAGGCTACACCGTCGCCTTGCGCGTTTCCCAAAGTTTCTGAGGACCGGACCATGACTTCTGTGCATTGCGCTTCAACCCTGGCGACGCCTGTCGTGCRTCAGGCCACGGGACGCCRCGAAGGGCTGGTGCTGGTGCTGGGCAGCAGCCTGACCATCATGGGCTCGGTGATGATCGCGCCGATCCTGCCCAAACTCGGCGCCGAGTTCGGGCCGCTCACTTCCCGGGCCGACCTGCTGGTGCCACTGGCGGTCACCGGACCGGCGCTGGCGATTGCGGTGTGCGCGCCTCTGGCCGGTTGGCTCGCCGATCGAGTCGGGCGCAAGGCGTTGCTGGTGATCGCCACCTTGCTCTATGCCTTGCTCGGCGCGTTGCCGGCGGTGCTGGGAGATCTGCAGTCCATCGTTGCCGTGCGCCTGCTGTTCGGGGTGGCCGAGGCGGCGGTGATGACCTGTTGCGCGACCCTGATCGGCGACTATTGGCAGGGCGAGGAACGCTTGCGCTACATCAATCGTCAGGTGGTCACCATCGGTTTGGTCGGTGCGTTGTTCTTCGTCGTTGGTGGCGCTTTGGGCGAGCACTCCTGGCGCTTGCCGTTCCTCCTCTATTTGCTGCCGCTGCTGCTGGTGCCGGCCATGGTGAAGGTGCTCTGGGAGCCGGTTCGTACGCAGCCGTCCGTTGAGGTCCAGGGACCGGAGCGGGTGGCGATTCTGCCGCTGGTGTTGGGTTATCTGCTGATCCTCGCGGGCATGGTGCTGAGCTTTGTGGTGCCGGTACAGACGCCCATTTTGCTGGTGGGTCTCGGGGTCACATCCAGCACCCTGATTGGCCTGTCCGCCGGCTTGAGCCTGCTGGCTACCCTGGGCGGTTCCCTGGCCTGGCCGCTGCTGCGTCGACGCTTGGGGATCGCCGGTACCAATGCGGTGTTGCTGCTGTTGCTGGCGCTCGGGTTGTGGTTGCTGATGCGCGGGCAAAGCTACAACCAAGTGGTGTTGGCGGTGGTGATCCATGGCCTGGGCGCGGGATTGCTGGTGCCCAATGTCATGGCGCCGATGATGGAGGCCTTGAGTGCTAGAACCCGTGGTCGGGGATTGGGAGGCTTCACCGCGTGCCTGTATTTCGGTCAGTTCGTCAGCCCCTTGGTGGTGGCGATGCTCGGCGCATTTGCCGGCGACCTGCGTCACGCCATCGAATGGCTGGCCTTTGCCAGTCTTGCTGCCGCGTTGCTTTGGGCGATCGCCGGGTTATCGCGCCGCCGCTCGAACTCTTCCGTGCCATCCACCCATTCGTCATTGAAATAGATCCGGAGTATCAAACATGCAAGACATCCATCAGTTGTTGGACAAGGAAGACGCCACCGGCCTGGCCGCTTGGGTCAGGCGTGGTGAAGTGCAGCCCGTGGAGCTGGTCGACGCAGTGATCGAGCGACTGGAGCGGGTTGAACCGCAACTCAACGCAGTGGCCGAGCGGCTCTACGACAAGGCCCGCGAGGCAGCGCTCGAACCTCAGGTTCGGGACGGACTGTTTGCCGGTGTGCCGACCTTGATCAAGGACCTGTTCGCGCCGGTGCAGGGTGCCGCAATGACCAATGGTTCGCTGGCGCTGGGCGGGGCCCGCGCCGATTTCGAATCCGAGGTGGTGATCCGCCTGCGCCGCGCCGGTTGCCTGATCGTCGGCACCAGCACGGCACCGGAGTTCGGCACATCCTATTCCACCGAGTCGACACGTTTCGGCGCCACCCGCAATCCGTGGAACACCGAGCACAGCGCTGGCGGCTCCAGCGGCGGGGCGGCGGCCCTGGTGGCTGCGCGGGTAGTGCCGTTTGCCCATGGCAATGACGGCGGTGGTTCGTTGCGGGTGCCGGCGTCCTGCTGCGGAGTCTTTGGCCTCAAACCAAGCCGTGGCTTGCTGCCCTCCGGGCCAATGATAGGCGAGGGCTGGGCGGGCATGGGCACCAACCACTGCATCACCTTATCGGTACGTGACAGCGCGGCTTTGCTCGACGCTACGGCGGGAATCGATTTGGGTGCGCCCTATGCTGCGCCGCTGTCGGCGCAACCGTATGTGACTGCTGTACAACAGACTCCGCGGCCAATGCGTATCGCCCTGGTGGAGCAGATCGGGTCTTGGCCGACTTCCACACAAAGCCTGGAGGCGGTGCGTCAGGCTGCGAGCCTGTGTGAGTCGCTGGGGCATCGGGTAGAACCCGCCCGGTTACCGGTGGTGCTGCCTGAGTTTCTTGACCAGGTGTTCACTATCATCGGTGCCAGCACGCGAAACTACGTCGACCTGTTGGGCCAATTGCGTGGCGCGCCTGTACAGCCCGAGGAGCTGGAAGCCCGTACGCGGATCATTCTGCGCGACAAGGGCGGGGTCAGTGGCGCGCAATACGCGGCAGCGGTGGAGTGGATTCATGCCCTGGGCCGGCAACTGGCGCTGTTCATGCAGGATTACGACCTGATCCTCAGCCCGACCCTGACCCGTGAACCGGTACCGATCGGCGAGCTGGACCTGCGGGACGACCGCTTGAGTCTCGATGAATTGATCGAGCGCTTCCACAGTTACTCGCCGTTTACCGCGTTGTTCAATGCCAGTGGGCAACCGGCAATGTCGGTACCGCTTCACTGGAGCCCGCAAGGCTTGCCCATGGGCGCGCACTTCGCAGGCCGCTTCGGCGAAGAGGCGACCTTGCTGAGCCTGGCCGCACAACTGGAGCAGGCTCAGCCCTGGCGGCAGCGCGTACCGCCGGTGAATGCGTGCCTGCGCACCACGCCGTAACACGATCTGTAGCAGCAGCCACGCAGGCTCGGCAGCTGCTACAAGGAGTGCACCCCGGTCAGGTTTTATCCGCAACCGGGTTCGCCGTACGCAACGGCGGCTCGGCCGAGCGGGCAATCACGCTGATGATCGCCAGTGCTGCGATCAGCAGTCCGGGCGAGGTCGCCAGCAAAACTCCGGTTGTGCCGGCCCCGGCCGCCAGAATCTGCCCGGCGGCCAAGGGCCCGGCTACTGATCCGAGGCGACCGATCGCCACCGCAGCACCGACGCCGGTGGCGCGCACCGAGGTCGGGTACGACGGCGGTGCCAGGGCGTAAAGCACCAGCTGCGCGGCCATCACAAACAACCCGGCAGAAAAACCGGCGATGGCCATGGGGACGATGCCCACCGACAGGCCGACTCCAGCCAGCGCCGCCAGCAACCCGGCGTAGACAAACAGCACCACTTTGATGCCGTTGCAGCGATCCAGCAGCAGTCCGCCGAGCAGGGAACCGAGGGCGCCGCCGATGTTGAACAGCATCTGCACCAGGCCTGCCTGGGGTTTGCTGAAACCCTGTTCCAGCAACAGCGATGGCAGCCAGTTGAGCAGCATGTACATCACGGTCAGGGTGAAGAAGTAGCTCAGCCACAACGCCAGGGTGACGCGGGTCCGGTCTTCGCCGAACAGCGCCTGGCCGGTTGACGCGCGCGCCACGTTGACGCTGCCTTGTTGCTGGCGAAAGGCGCTGGACTCAGGCAGCAGCAGGACCATCAACGGCACCACCAGCAAGGGCACGAGACCACCGATGATGAAGGTCATCTGCCAATGCTCGGCAAACAGCATGGCGACCACCGCCGCCAGCGCGCCGCCCAACGGCACGCCGRCATACATGATGCTGATCGCGGTGCCGCGACGTTGCTCACCCACGGCTTCGGCACACAGCGCGATCAGGTTGGGCAGGGCGGCACCCAGGCCCAGGCCCGTCATGAAGCGCGCCAGCAGCAGGCCGGAAAAACTGCTGACATAGGCCGTGTTGAGGGAGAACACGCCGAACAGCAGCACGGCGCCGATGAGGATTTTCTTGCGGCCGATGCGATCGGCGATCCAGCCGCCGAAGAAGGCGCCCGGCAGCAAACCGATGATGCCGGCGCTGAATACCCAACCCATCATTTTCGGGTCCAGGGCAAAGGTCTGGCGCAGGCCTGCGGCGGCAGTGCCAGCGGCTTGCAGGTCGAAGCCTTCGATCAGTGCAACGATAAAACACAGGGCGATGGTCAGCGTCGTGCGACGTGATGGGGTGTCCATGGCGAACCTCATTATTGTTTTTGTTGGGGCTTACGGGGGAACGCGAGCCTGATTGCTGTAGGCGATAGCAGGCTGAAATTAAGATTAACAAAGATAACTAAAAAATGAATGACCAAGGTTTTTTACTGAAAAATGCCATTAATTTCATTTAAATCAATGTGATGACATATGGTTGAAGATGTATTTAAAAAATAGATAATAATATTAATGTTCGATTATCGGTCATTGTGGATTGACGCCACCCTCAGGCGTTTCCATTCTCTGACCGGAGATCCTTGGGGCAACCCGACGATCCCGTTCAAAAAAACAACAACAATAAGTGGACATCGAACATGCCAAATCTCCCTCGGGACGCCCTCGTGGCGATCTCAACCTTACCTGTTCGCGCACGTCATCTGGCCCTGTTGGGTTTGAGTGTGATTGCCACTCCGGCGCTGGCCGAAGGCTTTATCGATGACAGTCACGGCACCTTGACCCTGCGCAATTACTACCTGGATCGGGACTACAAGGATGACGGGGCGAAGACCGCGGCCCGGGAATGGGCCCAGGGTTTCATCATGAATATGGAGTCGGGCTTTACCCCGGGGACTGTTGGTTTTGGCCTGGACGCTCGCGGCCTGATGGGCGTCAAGCTGGACTCGTCGCCCGACCGCAGTGGCACCGAGTTGTTGCCGGTGTCCGCCAGCGACAAGCGTGCGGCGGACGAGTATTCGCGCCTGGCCATGACCGCCAAGATGCGTTTTGCCCAGACCACGGTGAAGACCGGCGATGTGTCGATCTTCCTGCCGTTCGCTTTCGCCAGTCCGTCACGGCTGCTGCCACAGACGTTTCGTGGCACCACCCTCAGTTCAAAGGACATCGACGGGCTGACCTTCAACACTGGCTACATCGATCGCATCAACAAGCGCGATTCCACCAACTACCAGCCGATGAGCATCGCCTCGCCGAACCGGCGTTTCAACGGCGCGGCCACCTCATCGCACATGGCCTATGTCGGTGGCGATTACCAGGTGAACAAGGATCTGAGCCTGCGTGCCTATCACGCCGAAGTGGCGGATCTGTATCAGCAGAACACCCTGGCCTTGCTGCACACGCTGCAGGTAGGCGAGGGCACGTTGACCACTGACTTGCGCAGTTTTTTCAGCGACGAGGACGGCAGCGCCAAGGCCGGCAAGGTGGACAACCGCAACCTCTCGGCGTTGTTCGGTTATCGCTTTGGCGGCCATCGCCTGAGCCTGGGTTATATGCACTCCAGTGGTGACACCGCGACGCCTTACGTGTCGGGCACCGAGTTGATGGGCATGAGTGAGCTGACCATGAGCTCAGACTTTCTCAATGCCAAGGAGCGAACCTGGCAGGCGATCTACGACTATGACTTTGCCGCCGCCGGGGTGCCCGGCCTGAAGAGCCGGCTGCGTTATGTGCGCGGTGACCATATCGAACTGGCGGCGCTGAATGCCGACGACCGCAAGGAGCGGGAGTTCCAGATGGAGCTGGGGTATGTGATCCAGAGTGGGCCGCTGAAGAACGTCGGGCTGATGGCGCGCAAGTCGATCTATCGCAATGACTTCCCCACTGGCGCGGCGTTTCGCGATGAAAACCAGACCCGCTTTCTGGTGCTCTACACCGTGCCGATCTGGTAAGTCGTTTCAGGCCTGATAGACCTTCTTCAGCAACCTGAGCAGTTCTTCGCGTTCCTGACTGTCGAGGGCGGACGTGGCATCCATGTCGCTCTCGGCAGCGATCAGTTTCAGCTCCTTGAGCAGGGTTTCGCCGGTCTTGCTGAGAAAAATCCCGTAGGAGCGTTTGTCCGGTTTGCAGCGCACTCGCACCGCCAGCGCCCGGCTTTCCAGTTTGTTCAGCAGCGGCACCACTTGCGGTGGCTCGATGGCCAGTGCCTTGGCCAGGTCGGCCTGCATCAGCCCGGGGTTCTGGTCGATGATCGCCAGGGCCGAGAACTGCGCCGGGCGCAAGTCGTGGGCCGAGAGCCGGCCAATCAGGTTCTGGAACAGTTTCAGTTGCGCCCGGCGCATGGCGTAACCGATCAGGTCGTCGAGGGCTGCGTCCAGCGACGCCTGGGTTTCGGGGCTGTCGGCAGGCGCCTCGGGGGCGGCGGCAATCTTGGAAGACTTGGCCATTGCAGGGTGAATCCTCGGGCTGGCGGTTAAGAAGGCTATCTAGTTTGCCGAGATTGGCCGGGGATAGCCACGACCTCTTTCAGATTTCTAGGCGCTGCGCCCGTTTCAGGCACGAAAACAACTCGGTTAATTTTATTAATAGTTAATTGACATAACTATATTTGCGGTTTAGTTTTTACCCATCGTCAAGCCAAGAACAAGAGAGCATCGCCATGAGCAATTACGAAGGTCGCTGGACAACGGTCAAAGTGGAAATCGAGGAAGGCATCGCTTGGGTCATCCTCAACCGTCCGGAAAAACGCAACGCCATGAGCCCGACCCTGAACCGCGAGATGATCGACGTTCTGGAAACCCTGGAGCAGGATCCGGACGCCGGTGTCCTGGTGCTGACGGGGGCGGGCGAAGCCTGGACTGCAGGCATGGACCTCAAGGAATACTTCCGCGAAGTGGACGCCGGCCCGGAAATCCTTCAGGAAAAAATCCGCCGCGAAGCCTCTCAATGGCAATGGAAACTGCTGCGCATGTACGCCAAGCCGACCATCGCCATGGTCAACGGCTGGTGCTTCGGTGGCGGTTTCAGCCCGCTGGTGGCCTGCGATTTGGCGATCTGCGCCGATGAAGCGACTTTCGGCCTGTCGGAAATCAACTGGGGCATTCCGCCGGGCAACCTGGTGAGCAAGGCCATGGCCGACACCGTGGGCCATCGCCAGTCGCTGTACTACATCATGACCGGCAAGACCTTCGGCGGGCAGAAAGCCGCCGAGATGGGCCTGGTCAACGAGAGCGTGCCGCTGGCGCAACTGCGTGAGGTGACGATCGAACTGGCGCGTAACCTGCTGGAGAAAAACCCGGTGGTGCTGCGCGCAGCCAAGCATGGCTTCAAGCGTTGCCGCGAACTGACCTGGGAGCAGAACGAAGATTACCTGTACGCCAAGCTCGATCAGTCGCGCCTGCTGGACACCGAAGGTGGCCGCGAGCAGGGCATGAAGCAGTTCCTCGACGACAAGAGCATCAAGCCCGGTTTGCAGGCTTACAAACGCTGAAGCCTGGCGTTGCATCAGGTGAGCTGGCCGGGCGATCGAGCGTCCGCCAGCTGTTCGCCCCGGCGCCCAGGCGCTACTGTGAACCCCTCGACTGTATTCCCGATAAAGACAATAAAGAGGAATCACCATGCTGGACGTGCCCCTGCTGATCGGCGGCCAGTCGTGCCCCGCCCGAGACGGTCGAACCTTCGAACGGCGTAATCCGGTGACCGGCGAAATCGTGTCGCGGGTTGCCGCCGCCACCCTGGAAGATGCCGACGCCGCCGTGGCTGCGGCCAAAGCGGCATTCCCCACCTGGGCGGCCCTGGCCCCCAATGAACGACGCACCCGGTTGTTGCGCGCCGCCGAGCAGTTGCAGGCCCGCAGCGCGGAATTCATCGCCGCCGCTGGCGAGACCGGCGCCATGGCCAACTGGTACGGCTTCAATGTGCATCTGGCGTCGAACATGCTGCGTGAAGCGGCATCCATGACCACCCAGATCACCGGCGAAGTCATTCCTTCGGATGTGCCCGGCAGCTTCGCCATGGCCCTGCGTCAACCGTGTGGCGTGGTGCTCGGCATCGCGCCGTGGAACGCCCCAGTCATCCTCGCCACCCGCGCCATCGCCATGCCGCTGGCCTGCGGCAACACCGTGGTGCTCAAGGCGTCGGAACTGAGCCCGGCGGTGCATAGGCTGATCGGCCAGGTGTTGCAGGACGCCGGCCTCGGTGACGGCGTGGTCAACGTCATCAGCAACGCGCCCCAGGATGCCGCGGCGATTGTCGAACGGTTGATCGCCAACCCGGCGGTGCGTCGGGTCAACTTCACCGGCTCGACCCATGTCGGGCGCATCGTTGGTGAGCTGTCGGCGCGTCATCTCAAGCCGGCGTTGCTGGAACTGGGCGGCAAGGCGCCGTTCCTGGTGCTGGAAGATGCCGACCTGGATGCGGCGGTGGAGGCAGCGGCCTTCGGTGCCTTTTTCAATCAGGGGCAGATCTGCATGTCCACCGAGCGCCTGATCGTCGATGCCAGGGTGGCCGATGCCTTTGTCGCCAAACTGGCGGCGAAGATCGCCACCTTGCCCGCCGGCAACCCCAATGCGGAAGGTTCGGTGCTGGGTTCCCTGGTGGACAGCAACGCCGGCGAACGGATCAAACTGATGATCGACGATGCTCTCGACAAGGGCGCAACCCTGGTCGCAGGTGGCCGGTTGGAGGGCAGTATTCTGCAGCCGACTATGCTCGATAGCGTCACCGATGCCATGCGCCTGTACCGCGAAGAATCCTTTGGCCCGGTGGCGGTGGTGCTGCGCGGTGAGGGCGATGAAGAGCTGCTGCGTCTGGCCAATGATTCCGAGTTCGGCTTGTCGGCGGCGATCTTCAGTCGTGACACCGGCCGTGCTCTGGCCTTGGCCCAGCGGGTCGAGTCGGGCATCTGCCACATCAACGGCCCGACCGTGCACGACGAGGCACAGATGCCTTTCGGCGGGGTCAAGTCCAGCGGCTATGGCAGTTTTGGCGGCAAGGCGTCCATCGAGCACTTCACCCAATTGCGCTGGGTGACCTTGCAGAACGGCCCGCGGCACTACCCGATCTGAGCAGCTGTCGCAGCGTCGGGCGACGTACGCTTGAGAGCGCCCGTCGCCCGCGTGCAGGCCAGAAATAACAATAACAAGGCTGCCATGCCCCAGTTGACTGCTTCGCAGCGGACCGGTGGCGTGCCTTGATGGAGAACAAGCACGTGAGTTCCGAATTCAGATCGCCACCCCAGACCGAAGCCAGTGCACCGCGCTATCGCCAGGTATCCATTGGCTGTCCTGCGGTCGAAGTCAGCGAAGAGCAGGGCATATTGCATATGCGCTCCCTGGAACCCTTGGCCGAGTTGCCCGTACGCTTGCTCGATCGCCTGGTGCATTGGGCCCGGGTGCGCCCGCAACAGACCTTTGTTGCCGCTCGCCTGGAGGGCGGCGACTGGCGCCGGGTGAGTTACGCCGAGATGCTGACCAGCGTCCGCGCCATTGCCCAGAGCCTGCTGAGTTACGGCCTGTCGGCCGAGCGACCACTGGCGATCCTCTCGGGCAACGACATCGAGCATTTGCAGATTGCCCTGGGCGCTATGTATGCCGGCATTCCCTATAGCCCGATCTCACCGGCCTATTCGTTGTTGTCCCAGGATTTCGCCAAGCTGCGGCATGTCTGCGATCTGCTGCAACCGGGGCTGGTGTTCGTCAGCGACGCCGCGACCTATCAGCGGGCGATTGAGGCGGTGCTGCCGGCCGAAACGCCGCTGATTACCGTGCATGGTCAAGTACCGGGCCGCCGTCAGGCGAGTTTTGCCAGCCTGCTGGAACAAGCCGGCGGTGCCGAGGCCGATTGCGCCTTCACGGCTACCGGACCAGACAGCATCGCCAAATTCCTGTTTACCTCAGGCTCCACCAAACTGCCCAAGGCGGTGGTCACCACCCAGCGCATGCTCTGCGCCAACCAGCAGATGCTGTTGCAAACCTTCCCGGTGTTCGGCGAAGAACCTCCGGTGCTGGTGGACTGGCTGCCGTGGAATCACACCTTCGGTGGCAGCCACAACGTCGGCATCGTGCTGTACAACGGCGGCACTTTTTACCTGGACGACGGCAAGCCGACCGTTCAGGGTTTTGCTGAAACACTGCGCAACCTCAAGGAAATATCGCCCACCGCCTACCTGACCGTGCCCAAGGGCTGGGAAGAGCTGGTCAACGCTCTGGAGCAGGATGGCGAGTTGCGCGAGCGTTTCTTCTCGCGCATGAAGCTGTTCTTTTTCGCTGCCGCCGGTTTGTCGCAACGGGTTTGGGATCGCCTGGACCGGGTCGCTGAACAGCATTGTGGCGAACGCATTCGCATGATGGCCGGGCTTGGCATGACCGAGGCGTCGCCGTCCTGCACGTTCACCACCGGGCCATTGTCCATGGCCGGCTACATCGGCCTGCCGGCACCCGGTTGCGAAGTGCGGTTGGTGCCGGTGGACGGCAAGCTGGAAGGGCGTTTTCGCGGGCCACACATCATGCCGGGTTACTGGCGCGCGCCGCAGCAGACCGCCGAGGTGTTCGACGAACAGGGTTTCTACTGTTCTGGCGATGCGTTAAAGCTGGCTGACCCCTGTGATCCGCAACTCGGGCTGATGTTCGACGGGCGCATCGCCGAGGACTTCAAGCTCAGCTCCGGCGTGTTTGTCAGCGTCGGTCCGCTGCGCAATCGCGCGGTGCTCGAAGGTTCGCCCTATGTTCAGGACCTGGTGGTGGCCGCACCGGACCGCGAGTGCCTGGGGGCGCTGGTCTTTCCCCGGTTGTATGAATGCCGACGTCTGGCGGGTTTGAGTGCCCACGCCAGCGATGCCGAGGTTCTGGCCAGCGCGCCGGTGCGTCAGTGGTTCGGCGATTGGCTGCAGCGGCTCAACCGCGACGCCACCGGTAATGCCAGCCGCCTGGAATGGATCGCGCTGCTCGACGAACCTGCTTCCATCGACCGTGGTGAAATCACCGACAAGGGCTCGATCAATCAGCGTGCGGTGTTGCAGTGGCGTGCCGACAAGGTCGAGGCGCTGTATCGCGGTGAAGATCCTTCCATCCTGCGTGCCGGACCTCTGCCGTGAACGGTGCGGGGCAGTATTCGAGCTTTAGCGATGTGGCGATTTTCGAAGCCCTGCGCACGCCTTGGGTCGACCTTGGCGGGGACTTGGCTCAGGTCTCGCCGATCGATCTGGGGATCAAGGTTGGGCGCGAGGTATTGGCCCGCGCCGCTCTCGATCCGTCCTCGGTGGACAGCGTGCTCGCCGGCTCCGTGGCTCAGGCCAGTTTCGATGCTTACCTGCTGCCTCGACATATCGGCCTCTACAGTGGCGTGCCGCAAGAGACTCCGGCGCTGGGGGTGCAGCGCATCTGCGCCACCGGTTTCGAACTCTTGCGGCAGGCCGCCAGGCAGCTGGATGACGGCGTGCAGTTGGCCCTGTGTGTGGCGGCCGAATCGATGTCGCGCAACCCGATTGCCGCTTACACCCACCGCAGCGGTTTCCGGCTCGGTGCCGAGGTGGCGTTCAAGGACTTTCTCTGGGAAGCCCTCTACGACCCGGCCCCGGGCGTAGACATGATCACCACCGCCGACAACCTGGCCCGGCGGCATGGCCTGAGCCGCGACGAAGTGGATCGCTACGCTCTGTGCAGTCATCAACTGGCTTTGCAGGCGCAAGCCGACGGCTGGTTCGAACCGGAACTGGTAGCGATTGGTAATGAGCGTTTTGAGTTGGCCGGCTATCAGCCACGCAATATTCAGTTGCCACGGGGCGTGGACCGCGTAACGCACGATAGCCACCCGCGACCTACCGACCTGAGCGCTTTGGGCCGGTTGCAGTCGGTGCATGCCGGCGGTGTGCAAACGGCCGGCAACAGTTGCGCGGTGGTCGATGGTGCGGCGGCCGCGCTGGTGGGGCGAGCCTCTGCGGCTCGGCGTCCGGTGTTGGCCCATTTGCTGGCCAGTGCCGTGGTGGGCGTGGCACCGGAGTTCATGGGCATCGGCCCGGCGCCGGCGATCCAGTTGCTGCTGCAACGCAGCGGCCTGGCTATTGACGACATCGGCTTGCTGGAAATCAACGAGGCCCAGGCGGCACAGGTGCTGGCCGTGGCGCAGGTGCTTGAACTGGACGGCGACCGCCTCAACCGGCGGGGCGGCTCCATCGCCCTGGGGCATCCCTTGGCCGCCAGCGGATTGCGTCTGGTGCTGACCCTGGCCAGGCAACTGCGCGAGGGCAATCTGCGTTATGGCATTGCCGCCGCGTGTGTTGGCGGAGGGCAGGGTATGGCGCTGCTGATCGAGAATCCTGCCTATCAAGGCTGAACACCGCGACCTCTGCCCAAACCTGGCGTCTCTCTCTTGCGTTACTATGCAGGCCCACCTTTCTGGAAGTTGCCTGGATGAGTAAGCCCGGTCAAACGGTGTTGGTCGCATTGCGCAAGATGATCGCCTCGGGCGAACTGGCGGCGGGCGAGCGGTTGATGGAAATCCCCACGGCGCAGCTGTTCGGTGTTTCGCGGATGCCGGTGCGCATGGCGTTCCGCACGCTGGAGCAGGAAGGCTTGCTGGTGCGTTTTGGCGGGCGCGGGTTTCAGGTGCGTTCGGTCAGCCCCGATGACATTGCCGGTGCGGTCGAAGTACGGGGCGTACTCGAAGGCCTGGCGGCGCGTCAGACCGCCGAGCGCGGGCTCTCAGACGAAGCCCGGGCGACCCTCGAACAGTGCCTGATGCAGGGTGATCAGCTGTTCGATAAAGGGTACGTGACCATAGAAGACCTGGAGGTCTATCACGACCTCAACATGCGTTTTCATGAGGTGATCGTCGAAGGCAGCCATAACCCGGCGATCGCCGACGCCCTGGCGCGCAACGATCATTTGCCCTTCGCTTCGGTGACTGCCCTGGCCGTGGACCGCAACGACATGGTCCGGGAGTACCGACGTTTCAACTATGCCCACATGCAACACCATTCGGTGTTCGATGCCTTGGTTAACCGCCAGGGTGCGCGTGCCGAAGCGATCATGCGCGAACACGCCAACGCCACGTTGCGCTACGCCGAGGTCTTCGGCTCAGCGACGGCCGAGGAGCGGATGAAGGTCATTCTCCGCTCGGAATAAGCGCGGTTTATCAGATATCCAGCACCAGCAGCGGCGTTTTCGAGCGCGAGCAGCAAGGGGTGAACTGGTCGTTGCAGGCCTGTTCATCCTCGGTGAGGAACAGGTCGCGATGCTCCGGCACCCCCTCCAGAACCCGAGTCAGGCAAGTACCACAAATACCTTGTTCACAGGAAATGGCGATTTCGATGCCGTGGTCTTGCAGTATTTGCACCACACTCTTGTCGGCCGGCACCTCAAAGACCTGACCGCTGCTGGCGAGCTTGATCGAGAAACTGCCATCGGCGCCAGTGTCGACGGGCGCGGCGGCGAAGTACTCGCGGTGCAGGCATTGCTCCTGCCAGCCCTGCTTCCTGGCCGTGTCCAACACGTGCTGCATGAAGCCGCCGGGGCCACACACATATAAGTGAACGTCGCTCTGCGGCGTGGCCAGAACCTTCGCCGCGTCCAGCACGGTGTCGGGTTCCTGATCGAAATGCAGGAACACCCGGTCGGCAAAAGGCGAGTGCTGCAGGCGTTCGACAAAGGCTGCACGGTCCCGTGATCGGGCACAGTAATGCAGCTCGAAATCCGCGCCACTGTGTGCCAGGCGTTCGGCCATGCACAGGATCGGCGTGATCCCGATACCGCCAGCGAACAGCAGGCTGCGCCTGGCCTCATGGACCAACGGGAACAGGTTGCGCGGTTCACTGATCGGCAGGCGCGTGCCGGGGTGGATCTGCTCGTGCATGGCCAGTGAACCACCGCGGGAGGTGGGGTCCTTGAGCACGCCGATCAGGTAGCGATGGCGTTCTTCGGGGTGATTGCACAGGGAGTATTGCCGGATCAAGCCGCCGGGCAGGTGCACATCGATATGCGCACCGGCGCTGAAGGCCGGCAGCGGTCGGTCATCGACACTGGCCAGCTCATAGCTGCAGATGTCCTGGGCTTCGTTGTTGCGCGATACCACCAGCACTTCGATCATGCCATTGACTCCAGCGGGGCTTGCTCCCTGGCGATCAGGCGCTCCAGAACGCGACGCGACTGCACGCCGCCAGCGTCGATGTTGAGCTTGAGCAAATTGCGCGCGGGATGGCTGAGCAGGTTCTGTTGCTGGCGTTCGAGCATCTCCAGGTCCTCGCTGAAAATCTTGCCCTGTCCCTCGCGAATGCTCGCGGTCAAGGCTTCATCCTGCGGATTGAAGTTGCGCGCCATGCCCCAGAAGTACCAGATCGAGGTCTCGGTTTCCGGCGTGATGAAGTCGACGACGATGCTCGACGCCTTGAACTGCTGGGGAGCCTGATAACCACCATGGCCGGCATGGGCCACGCCGACTTCGATCAGCACATGGCTGGGCGGGGTGAAGCGGCAGATCTGCCAGCGGTCCACCGGCACATCGTCGGCCAGGTTGTTGCCGCGCAGGGCCATGCGCCAGAAGGGCGGGGCCATGATGTTGTCCATGTGGCGGGCGGTGACCACCTCATCGCCTTCGACCGTTGTGACCGGCGGCGCTTCGTCGATTTCCTTTTGGCCGATGCTGGACGCATGAACGTAGGTTTCATGAGTCAGGTCCATCAGGTTGTCGATCATCAGGCGGTAGTCGCACTGGATGTGGAACAGGCCGCCGCCATAGGCCCACTCGTCACTGACCGCCCATTCCAGGTGATGGATCAGCGCCGGGTCGGCCAACGCCTGATCGCCGGGCCAGACCCAAATAAAGCCGTAGCGCTCGACCACGGCAAAGGTCTTGTTGCACGGGAAGCCGCGAACCCGCTGCCCGGGCATTTCCACAGTCTTGCCGTCGCACCCCATCACCAGGCCGTGATAGCCGCACACCAGATTGCCGTTTTCCACATAGCCCAAGGACAGCGGCGCGCCGCGATGAGGGCAGAAGTCCTCGACAGCCGCCACCTTACCCTCGTGGCCGCGGTAAAAAACCATCTTTTCACCGCAGATCTGACGGCCCAATGGCTTGCCAGCGATTTCATCGGGCGTGCAGGCGACGTACCAGGTGTTCTTGGGGTACATGGAGATTCTCCAAGGTTGTTTGTTTTTATTTAGTGGATCCATTAATGGTGATTTATTGAGGTTTTGTCAAACTGATTCTGTTTATTAACGATTTAGTGGATCCACTGGTGACTTTGGAATCCTCCGAATCAATAGCGGATCATCACGGATTTCAGCTCCGTGTRGTCGTCGATAAACGCGCCGCCGAATTCACGGCCGATGCCTGAAGACTTGATGCCGCCGAACGGTACTGCCGGGTCGAGGAGGGTGTGCATGTTCACCCAGACGGTGCCGGCTTCTATGCTCGGGATCATGCGCATGGCTTTGGACAAATCGTTGGTCCACAGGCTCGCGCTCAGGCCGTACGGTGTGTTGTTCATCAGTTCGAGCAGCTCGTCTTCGGTGTCGTAGGGGTAGAAGGTGGCGACCGGGCCGAAGGTTTCTTCGTTGAGCATGGAGTCGTTGACGGTGTTGGCGAGGATCACCGTCGGTTCGACATAACAGCCGGGGCGGTCGATCAGGTTGCCACCGCAGATGATGGTGTTGTTTTCAGCACGGGCCTTGTCGAAAAACGCGCCGAGCTTGAGTTGATGCTGGCGGTTGGTCACCGGGCCGAATTCGGTGCGCTCGTCCAGGGGCGAGCCGATGTTCAGCGTGCTCAAACGTTGGGCCAGTTTGTCCATGATTGGCTCGATCTGTGAGCGATGGGCGAAGAACCGTTCGGCAGCGGCACAGATTTGCCCGGAATGCAGGAAGCCGGCTTCGATGATGCCGTTGACCGCTTTATCCAGATCGACGTCGCGCAGGAACCCCGCCGAGTTTTTGCCGCCCAGTTCCAGGGTGGCGCGGGTCAGGCCGGCACCCATGGCGCTCTGACCGACGGCAATGCCGGTCGGCACCGAGCCGGTGAACGACACCTTGTCGGTGCCCGGGTGTTCGATCAGCCCTTTGCCAACCAGCCCGCCCCCTGTCAGTACGTTCAGTGCGCCGGCCGGGAGACCGGCTTCAATGGCCAGTTCGGCGATCCGCAGGATGGTCAGCGGGGTGAACTCACTGGGTTTGATGATGATGCTGCAACCGGTCACCAGCGCCGAGGCGAGTTTCCAGATAGCGATCATGGTGGAGAAGTTCCACGGCACGATGCCGACCACCACCCCGACGGGTTGGCGCAAGGTGTAGGCGGTATAGCGTTCGCCGGCGAAGGARGGCAATGACGGGGTGATGGTCTGGCCGCTGATCTTGGTCGCCCAGCCAGCGTAGTAACGCAGAAAGTGAGCGGCCTGATCGACTTCGAAAGCCCTGGAAATCTGGATGATCTTGCCCGATTGGCAGGTTTCGATCTGTGCCAGTTCTTCGCGGTTGCGCTCCAGCAAGTCCGCCAGTTTCAGCAGCACATTGCCCCGCGTCGCCGGTGTGGCCTGGGACCATTGTTTGAAGCCACGTTTGGCCGATTCCACCGCCGCGTCGATATCGGCTGGATCGGCATTGGCGACCTGGGCAATGACCTTGCCAGTGGCAGGGTTGATCACTTCCAGTGTCTGGCTGGAACGGCTCTGGTCGTAGCCGCCGTCGATAAACAATGCATGGCTTCGACGGAGGAAGGCTTCAACTTGAGGCAGCAGCGCAATATCGCTCATGGGGGTTTTCCTGATCGCGAACAAGAGAAAAACCCGAGGTTAATCCGTGGGGGCATGCGTGGCTTGACTGTGCCTGCCGTGCTACATGCCCGTGGGTGCCAGAACGGCTTCAAGTGTGGGCAGAATGATTGGATCGTTGCCTTTGAAAAGTACAACCTTGGCTCTGGAAGGTGCATTTTCTACCGCGATGGCGGGTTCCATACTGGCCCTGTATCCGCTGCCGTGCCTCGACTCGGGGCGCCGGCCGGACATCCAATAATAAGCAGGGCCGTCCATGAAAAAGCCAAACCCGCTCCTCGAAGACCTCAAGTCCATTCTGCCAACCATCGCTGCCAATGCCTTTGAGGCCGAGCAGGACCGCAAGGTCCCCGACGAGAACATTGCGCTGCTCAAAAGCATCGGCATGCACCGTGCCTTTCAGCCGAAGCAGTTCGGCGGGATGGAAATATCGCTGCCGCAATTTGCCGACTGCATTGCCTTGCTCGCCGGCGCTTGTGCCAGCACGGCATGGGCCATGAGTCTGCTGTGTACTCACGGCCATCAACTGGCGATGTTCCCGGCCAAATTGCAGCAGGAAGTCTGGGGCACCAACCCGGATGCCACCGCCAGCAGCAGCATCGCGCCTTTCGGCCGTACCGAAGAGACCGAAGGCGGTGTGCTGTTCAGCGGTGAAATGGGCTGGAGCAGCGGCTGCGACCATGCCGAGTGGGCGATTGTCGGTTTCCGTCGCAAGAATGCCGAGGGGACCCAGGATTACTGTTTCGCGGTGCTGCCGCGCAGCGACTATCAGATCCGTGACGACTGGTTCGCCGCTGGCATGAAAGGCAGTGGCACCAAGACTTTGATCGTCGACAATGTGCTGGTACCGGAACATCGCATCCAGAAAGCCAAGGACATGATGGAGGGCAAGTCCGCGGGTTTCGGTCTGTACCCGGACAGCAAGATCTTCTACTCGCCATACCGTCCTTACTTTGCCAGCGGTTTCTCCACGGTGAGCCTGGGTGTCGCCGAGCGCATGCTGGAGGTGTTCCGTGAAAAAACCAAAACCCGCGTGCGTGCCTACACCGGTGCGGCGGTCGGTGCCGCGACCCCGGCGTTGATGCGCCTGGCCGAGTCGACCCATCAGGTAGCAGCGGCCCGGGCCTTTCTCGAAAAGACCTGGCAGGAGCATGCCGAGCACAGCGAACGACATGAATACCCAAGCCGCGAAACCCTGGCGTTCTGGCGCACCAACCAGGCCTACGCCACAAAGATGTGCATTCAGGCAGTGGACCGGTTGTTCGAGGCCGCCGGCGGCAATGCCTGGTTCGAGCATAACGAGATGCAACGCCTGTTCCGCGACTCGCACATGACCGGGGCCCATGCCTACACCGACTACGACGTCTGCGCGCAGATCCTCGGCCGCGAGCTGATGGGACTGGAGCCCGACCCGAGCATGATCTGAGCCAGATCGTCACCGCGTCCCCATAACAACAATCAGGACTGCTCCTGAAAGCAGTCCGGGAGTCTTGCATGTCTGATAACAGCGTTTGTGCAGCTACTGAAACGACCTTCGACCCACGGGCCTTTCGCCGGGCGCTGGGCAATTTCGCCACCGGCGTGACGGTGGTGACTGCCGCCAGCGCATCCGGGCGCAAAGTCGGGGTGACCGCCAACAGCTTCAACTCGGTATCCCTCGATCCGCCGCTGGTGCTGTGGAGCATCGACAAGCGTTCCAACAGCCACGAGGTGTTCGAGCAGGCCAGCCATTTCGCGGTCAACGTGTTGGCGGCGGACCAGATYGACCTTTCCAATAATTTCGCCCGGCCCAAGGAAGATCGTTTCGCCGAGATCGAGTTCGAACCGGGCGAGGGCGGGGCACCGGTGTTCGCCGATTGCTCGGCGCGTTTTCACTGCGAGAAGTACCAGCAGGTGGATGGCGGCGATCACTGGATCATGATCGGCAAGGTGGTGGCGTTCGATGATTTCGGTCGCTCGCCCTTGCTCTATCACCAGGGCGCCTATTCCATGGTCTTGCCTCATACCCGCATGACTAAACGCGATGAAAGCCAGCCACCGAGCAGCCATTTTCAGGGGCGCCTCAGCCATAATCTGTATTACCTGATGACCCAGGCGGTGCGGGCCTACCAGTCCAGCTACCAGCCACGGCAACTGTCCACCGGCCTGCGCACCAGCGAGGCGCGCATGCTGATGGTGCTGGAAAGTGACGCAAGGCTGAACCCCAACGATCTGTTGCGTGAGGTGGCGATGCCTGTTCGGGAAATCGATGAGGCCGTCGCCAACCTCAAACGCAAGGGGTTGGTGAACGACGATGACAACGGTGTACGTCTGACGGCTGCCGGTATCGAGCAGACCGAAGACCTTTGGGCGATCGCTCAGGCGCAACAAGAGAAAGTCTTTGCCGAATTCAGCGAGACGCAGATAGAAACGTTCAAAACCGTGTTGAAACGACTGATCAGCAACTGCTGACCGTTTGATCTTGGGGTAGAAAAATCCGATGCCGGTAATGGCATCGGATTTTTTTTGCGTCACGCTCGGGCCGTTGAACTGCGCTGCAACATTG
>NZ_JBFTMK010000003.1:0-39759 GCF_056396965.1 Pseudomonas sp. 05N434 | reverse complement strand
GTGGATAACCACTCAAAACGCCCCCTAGTGGGGCGTTTTGCTATCTGTCACTTTTGTCTGGATACCGGTTTATGAGCGTTCCTCGTGAAACCATCGCTGCCGTTGCCACCGCTCAAGGTCGCGGCGGTGTGGGCATCGTCCGTATTTCCGGGCCGCTGGCGAGTGTGGCGGCCAAAGCCATCAGCGGCCGCGAGCTGAAACCGCGGTTCGCCCATTACGGCCCGTTCCTCAGTGAAAACGAAGAGGTGCTGGACGAAGGCATCGCACTGTATTTCCCGGGACCGAATTCGTTCACCGGCGAAGATGTGCTGGAGCTGCAGGGCCACGGCGGACCAATCGTCCTGGATATGTTGCTCAAACGCTGCCTTGAACTGGGCTGCCGTCTGGCCCGACCGGGTGAATTCAGCGAGCGCGCCTTCCTCAATGACAAGCTTGATCTGGCTCAGGCCGAAGCCATTGCCGACCTGATCGAGGCGAGTTCTGCACAGGCAGCACGAAATGCCCTGCGTTCGTTGCAAGGGGCGTTTTCCCAGCGTGTGCATAACCTAACCGAGCAATTGATAGGCCTGCGCATTTACGTCGAAGCGGCTATCGACTTCCCCGAAGAAGAAATCGACTTCCTCGCCGATGGCCACGTGCTGAGCATGCTGGACAAAGTGCGCGACGAATTATCCACAGTGCTTCGGGAAGCCGGGCAGGGGGCCTTGCTGCGTGACGGCATGACGGTAGTCATCGCCGGTCGGCCGAATGCCGGCAAGTCCAGCCTTCTGAATGCCCTGGCCGGACGTGAAGCCGCGATCGTGACCGAGATTGCCGGCACGACCCGGGACATTCTTCGCGAACATATCCACATCGATGGCATGCCGTTGCATGTGGTCGACACTGCCGGGCTGCGGGATACCGACGATCAGGTCGAGAAAATCGGCGTCGAACGGGCATTGAAAGCCATCGGCGAGGCGGATCGGGTATTGCTGGTGGTCGATGCCACGGCTCCCGAGGCCATTGATCCATTTGCCTTGTGGCCTGAATTCCTCGAAACCCGCCCGGATCCGGCAAAAGTGACGCTGATTCGTAACAAGGCAGACCTGACGGGCGAAGCAATTGCCCTGGAAGTCAGTAACGATGGCCACGTCACGATCAGCCTCAGTGCCAGGTCCGCCGGCGAAGGCCTGGAGTTGTTGCGCGAGCATCTCAAGGCCTGCATGGGTTACGAGCAGACCTCTGAAAGCAGCTTCAGTGCTCGCAGGCGTCACCTGGAGGCACTGCGCCATGCGAGTGCGTCCCTCGAACACGGCCGCGCACAGCTGACGTTAGCGGGTGCCGGTGAACTGCTGGCCGAAGATTTGCGGCAAGCCCAGCAGTCTTTGGGCGAGATCACCGGGGCATTCAGCTCCGATGATCTGCTGGGCAGGATCTTTTCCAGCTTCTGCATCGGTAAATAGTCCTTCTGCGTTACCCACAGACAGGCCGTTCTGGCCTGTCTGCCCCTCTTCTTCTGAAATAGCCCTCCGCTCCCGAGCAGATTTTTCTGTTCGGGCAGATTTTCCGTGCCCGGGATTTGCTCGGTCAGCCCTTTTCTGTGGATTAAGCCCTGTGAATAACTGTCGCTAAGGGCAGTTGATAACAAGGCCTCAAAAACTGAAGATAACCGCCTCTGTGGATAACAGCCCCTTTCATCCACAGGCTTACACCGGTTATCCAAGGGCCTCCTCGGCACATGACCACAGGGTTTTGAATCTCTGTACACATTGAAAATAAAGGCCTGTATGAATCTATCCACAGAAAGGTGGGTCAGTAGAAATAAACATAAAAACAAAGATTTAATAAATTTCTCTCTTTTTAATTTCTATAACCCCGACTTCTCCACAGCTGGTTAAATTTTGTGCAAAGGGTTCTTTAGGAAGGGCGAAGTCCCTATACTTGCCGACCAGGTCCAAGAACCTGAGCTCAAACTATTCCGGATTACCTGACTAAAGCAGGCACGAGGTGCGTGGTGGATTTCCCTTCCCGTTTTGAAGTGATCGTCATCGGCGGCGGTCATGCCGGTACCGAGGCAGCACTTGCATCAGCACGTATGGGGGCAAAAACCCTGTTGCTGACGCATAACGTGGAAACCCTCGGTGCCATGAGCTGCAATCCCGCCATTGGTGGGATCGGTAAAAGCCATCTGGTCAAGGAAATCGATGCCCTGGGCGGCGCGATGGCCATGGCTACCGATAAAGGTGGTATTCAATTTCGCGTATTGAACAGCCGCAAAGGCCCGGCCGTGCGTGCAACTMGCGCCCAGGCAGATCGGGTTCTGTACAAGGCCGCTGTCCGCGAAGCTTTGGAAAACCAGCCGAACCTGTGGATATTTCAACAGGCCGCGGACGACTTGATCGTCGAACAGGAACAAGTGCGCGGCGTTGTCACGCAAATGGGCCTGCGTTTCTTCGCCGACTCCGTGGTGCTGACGACGGGCACCTTCCTCGGTGGACTTATCCACATCGGGATGCAGAATTATTCCGGCGGTCGCGCCGGTGATCCGCCTTCGATTGCTTTGGCACGTCGTCTGCGTGAACTGCCATTGCGTGTCGGTCGCCTGAAAACCGGTACTCCGCCGCGTATCGACGGTCGGTCTGTGGATTTCTCGGTCATGACCGAGCAAGCCGGTGATACGCCGATCCCGGTCATGTCGTTCATGGGCTCCAAAGAACAGCACCCGAAACAGGTCAGTTGCTGGATCACCCACACCAACGCCCGGACCCACGAAATCATTGCCGCCAACCTCGACCGTTCGCCGATGTATTCCGATGCCGGGTTGATCGAAGGCATCGGCCCACGTTATTGCCCATCGATCGAAGACAAGATCCACCGCTTTGCCGACAAGGAAAGCCACCAGGTCTTCATCGAACCGGAAGGGTTGACCACTCACGAGCTGTACCCGAACGGGATATCCACATCCTTGCCGTTCGACGTGCAATTGCAGATCGTGCAATCGATCCGCGGCATGGAAAACGCGCACATCGTGCGTCCGGGCTACGCCATCGAGTACGACTATTTCGACCCGCGTGACCTGAAGTACAGCCTGGAAACCAAAGTGATCGCCGGTCTGTTCTTCGCCGGGCAAATCAACGGCACCACCGGTTACGAAGAAGCCGGCGCCCAGGGTTTGCTGGCTGGAGCCAACGCCGCACTGCGAGCCCAGGGCAAAGATGCCTGGTGCCCGCGTCGTGATGAAGCGTACATCGGCGTTTTGGTTGACGACCTGATTACCCTCGGTACCCAGGAACCGTATCGGATGTTCACATCCCGCGCCGAATACCGCTTGATTCTGCGCGAAGACAACGCCGACCTGCGCCTGACCGAAAAAGGTCGCGAACTGGGTCTGGTGGATGACGCGCGTTGGGCGGCTTTCTGCAAAAAACGCGAAAGCATCGATCTGGAAGAACAACGCCTGAAAAGTACCTGGGTTCGCCCGTGCACCGAGCAGGGCGATGCGATTGCCGAGAAGTTCGGCACGCCGCTGACCCACGAATACAATTTGCTCAACCTGCTGAGCCGTCCGGAAATCGACTACGCTGGTCTGATCGCCGTGACTGGCGGGGGCGCAGAAGATCCACAGGTCGCCGAACAGGTCGAAATCAAGACCAAATACGCCGGTTACATCGACCGTCAACAGGATGAAATCGCACGCCTGCGGGCCAGCGAAGACACCAAACTGCCTGTGGATATCGATTACACGAACATCTCCGGTCTCTCCAAGGAGATCCAGAGCAAGCTCGGTGCGACCCGTCCAGAGACTTTGGGCCAGGCGTCGCGTATTCCGGGCGTGACCCCAGCGGCGATTTCGCTGTTGATGATTCATTTGAAAAAACGYGGCGCGGGCCGTCAGTTGGAGCAAAGCGCTTGAGTTCGTTGGTTACCTCGCAACATGCAGAAGAGTTATCCACAGGTGCTCGCCAGCTCGGTGTCACACTGACGGAAACCCAGCACGCTCAGCTGCTGGGTTATCTGGCCTTGTTGATCAAATGGAACAAGGCTTACAACCTGACCGCCGTGCGCGATCCGGACGAAATGGTCTCCCGTCACCTGCTCGATAGCTTGAGCGTGATGTCGTTCGTCGAAAATGGTCGCTGGCTGGACGTTGGCAGCGGCGGAGGCATGCCGGGTATTCCGTTGGCGATCCTGTTTCCTGAGTCCCAGGTGACCTGTCTGGACAGCAACGGCAAGAAAACCCGCTTCCTGACCCAGGTCAAACTCGAACTCAAACTGGATAACCTGCAAGTTATCCACAGTCGCGTCGAAGCCTTCCAGCCTGAACTGCCATTCAACGGGATCATTTCCCGGGCGTTCAGCAGCATGGAGAACTTCAGCAACTGGACTYGCCATTTGGGCGACGCCGACACACGCTGGCTGGCAATGAAGGGCGTTCATCCCGCCGATGAGCTGGTAGCATTGCCGGCAGACTTCCACCTCGATAGCGAACACGCCCTGGCCGTACCCGGTTGCCAAGGCCAACGCCATCTGCTGATACTGCGCCGCACGGCATGATTGGGAACACAAGCAAGAATGGCTAAGGTATTCGCGATAGCGAACCAAAAGGGTGGTGTGGGCAAGACCACCACCTGCATCAACCTCGCAGCTTCCCTGGTCGCTACCAAGCGTCGGGTGCTGTTGATCGATCTTGATCCACAGGGCAACGCCACCATGGGTAGCGGTGTGGATAAACACGGCCTGGAAAACTCGGTCTACGATCTGTTGATCGGTGAATGTGATCTGGCCCAGGCCATGCACTATTCCGAACACGGTGGTTACCAGTTGTTGCCGGCAAACCGCGATCTGACCGCGGCCGAAGTCGTTCTGCTGGAAATGCAGATGAAGGAAAGCCGCCTGCGCAGCGCGTTGGCGCCGATCCGTGAAAACTACGATTACATTTTGATCGACTGCCCGCCATCGCTGTCGATGCTCACGCTCAATGCGCTGGTTGCCGCCGACGGGGTCATTATCCCCATGCAGTGCGAGTACTTCGCGCTCGAAGGGTTGAGCGACCTTGTGGATAACATCAAGCGCATTGCCGAACTGCTGAACCCGAACCTGAAAGTCGAAGGCCTGTTGCGGACCATGTATGACCCGCGCCTGAGCCTGATGAACGACGTCTCGGCGCAGCTCAAGGAACACTTTGGCGATCAGCTCTACGACACCGTGATTCCGCGCAACATCCGTCTGGCCGAAGCGCCAAGCTATGGCATGCCGGCACTGGCGTACGATAAATCATCGCGCGGCGCGATTGCCTATCTGGCATTGGCCGGTGAGATGGTTCGCCGTCAACGCAAAAATTCACGCACCGCCGCTGCCCAGGCAACTTAAGGAATCCCCATGGCCGTCAAGAAACGAGGTCTCGGACGTGGACTGGATGCACTGCTGAGTGGTCCGACTGTCAGCTCGCTGGAAGAACAAGCGGTGCAAGCCGACCAGCGTGAGCTGCAGCACCTGCCCCTGGACCTGATCCAGCGTGGCAAGTACCAGCCGCGTCGCGACATGGATCCTCAGGCGCTGGAAGAGCTGGCGCAGTCGATCAAGGCTCAGGGCGTGATGCAGCCGATCGTGGTTCGCCCGATTGGCAGCGGTCGCTTCGAAATCATCGCCGGCGAACGCCGCTGGCGCGCCAGCCAGCAGGCTGGCCAGGAAACCATCCCGGCGATGGTCCGCGATGTGCCGGATGAAACCGCCATCGCCATGGCGTTGATCGAGAATATCCAGCGCGAAGACCTCAATCCGATCGAAGAAGCGGTGGCCTTGCAGCGTTTGCAGCAGGAATTCCAGCTGACTCAGCAACAAGTGGCCGAGGCTGTGGGTAAGTCCCGCGTTACCGTGGCCAACCTGTTGCGCCTGATTTCGTTGCCGGAAGTCATCAAGACCATGCTGTCTCACGGCGACCTGGAAATGGGTCATGCCCGTGCCTTGCTGGGTTTACCGGAAAACCAACAGGTTGAAGGGGCGCGACATGTTGTCGCACGGGGGCTGACTGTGCGCCAGACTGAAGCACTGGTTCGCCAGTGGTTGAGTGGCAAACCGGAGCCTGTGGAACCGGCAAAACCGGACCCGGATATCGCCCGGCTCGAGCAGCGCCTGGCCGAGCGCCTAGGCTCTGCGGTGCAGATCCGCCACGGAAAGAAGGGTAAGGGGCAGTTGGTGATCGGCTACAACTCTCTTGATGAACTTCAAGGTGTGCTCGCACACATCCGCTGAAACAATTCCTCTTGTAGCGTGAAGTCGGAAATCACTACCTGACAGTTGAATAGGGGCAGAACCGCCCCTATACTCTGCGCGCATTTTGTCGGCACAAATTATGCCAAGTTATTGAATTTCRGCAGCCGACCATTGGGGAGCAAAAGTGATGGAAAACCGCACGCCAGACCGCTTGCCTTTCCATCGATTGGCTGTTTTTCCGGTGTTAATGGCTCAATTCGTCGTTTTGCTGATTGCCGCTTTGGCGCTCTGGCGATGGTATGGAGTCGTTGCCGGGTACTCAGGACTTTGCGGAGGCCTGATAGCCTTGCTTCCCAATATTTATTTCGCTCACAGGGCATTTCGGTTTTCCGGCGCCCGAGCAGCTCAAGCTATCGTCCGGTCTTTTTATGCCGGCGAGGCGGGCAAACTGATTTTGACGGCAGTGCTGTTTGCACTGACGTTTGCAGGTGTGAAGCCATTGGCGCCGCTAGCAGTATTCGGCGTCTTCGTGCTGACCCAACTGGTCAGCTGGTTCGCTCCCCTGCTTATGAGAACAAGACTTTCGAGACCTTAGGGCGTTTGAGGCAACCATGGCAGAAACAACCGCTTCGGGCTATATCCAGCACCACTTGCAGAACCTGACCTTCGGTCAGCTACCCAACGGCGGCTGGGGCTTTGCCCACTCCGCAGCAGAAGCCAAGGAAATGGGCTTCTGGGCTTTCCACGTCGATACCCTCGGCTGGTCGGTCGCGTTGGGTCTGATCTTCGTTCTTCTTTTCCGCATGGCGGCAAAGAAGGCGACTACAGGTGTACCTGGTGCTTTGCAGAACTTCGTTGAAGTATTGGTCGAATTCGTCGATGGCAGCGTGAAAGACAGCTTCCATGGCCGTAGTCCAGTGGTTGCACCGCTGGCACTGACCATCTTCGTCTGGGTCTTCCTGATGAACGCCATCGACCTGGTACCGGTTGACTGGATTCCTCAGCTGGCCATCCTGATCTCCGGCGACCACCACATCCCGTTCCGCGCCGTGTCGACCACCGACCCGAACGCTACCTTGGCCATGGCCTTCACGGTGTTTGCGCTGATCATTTTCTACAGCATCAAGATCAAGGGCCTCGGCGGCTTCATCGGCGAGCTGACCCTGCACCCGTTCGGCAGCAAGAACATCTTTGTTCAGGCGCTGCTGATTCCGGTGAACTTCCTGCTGGAATTCGTGACCCTGATCGCCAAGCCGATCTCCCTGGCTCTGCGTCTGTTCGGCAACATGTATGCCGGTGAGCTGGTGTTCATTCTGATCGCTGTGATGTTCGGCAGCGGTCTGCTCTGGCTGAGCGGCCTGGGCGTAGTTCTGCAGTGGGCGTGGGCTGTGTTCCACATCCTGATCATCACCCTGCAGGCATTTATCTTCATGATGCTGACCATCGTCTACCTGTCGATGGCGCACGAAGAAAACCATTAAGACCAGTCTCGACTGGTCTGATGTCCCACCCGGTCAAACGGGTGGGTGCCCTAAACGGGCTATGAAACGATTTGTTTTACCGCTTTAAAATCTAAAAAACCTAAACCATACGACGTAAAAGTCGGGAGGAAAGATGGAAACTGTAGTTGGTCTAACCGCTATCGCTGTTGCACTGTTGATCGGCCTGGGCGCACTGGGTACCGCAATTGGTTTCGGCCTGCTGGGCGGCAAGTTCCTGGAAGGCGCAGCGCGTCAGCCAGAAATGGTTCCAATGCTGCAAGTTAAAATGTTCATCGTTGCCGGTCTGCTCGACGCCGTAACCATGATCGGTGTTGGTATCGCTCTGTTCTTCACCTTTGCGAACCCGTTCGTTGGTCAAATCGCTGGMTAATTACTCGGATCTTCCGGGTAATTTGGTGTGATGGACAACGTAACTGCGAGGTGTTGGCGTGAACATTAATGCGACCCTGATTGGCCAGTCCGTTGCGTTCCTGATTTTTGTACTGTTCTGCATGAAGTTCGTATGGCCTCCGGTCATCACGGCTCTGCACGAACGTCAAAAGAAGATCGCTGATGGTCTGGACGCTGCCAGCCGAGCAGCTCGCGACCTGGAGTTGGCCCAAGAGAAAGCGGGTCAGCAACTGCGCGAAGCGAAAGCTCAGGCAGCTGAAATCATCGAGCAAGCCAAGAAACGCGGTACCCAGATTGTCGACGAAGCCCGTGAACAGGCTCGCGTCGAAGCTGACCGTGTGAAGGCTCAGGCTCAGGCCGAGATCGAACAGGAACTGAACAGCGTCAAAGACGCGCTGCGCGCCCAAGTGGGTAGCCTGGCCGTTGGCGGTGCTTCGAAGATCCTGGGCAAAGCAATCGATCAAAACGCGCACGCAGAGCTGGTTAACCAACTGGCTGCTGAAATCTAAGCGAGGGCGATCATGGCAGAACTGACCACGTTGGCCCGACCTTACGCTAAGGCGGCCTTCGAGCACGCTCAGGCCCACCAGCAACTGGCCAATTGGTCAGCCATGCTCGGCCTGGCAGCAGCGGTGTCGCAAGACGACACCATGCAGCGCGTGCTCAAGGCCCCGCGACTGACGAGCGCAGAAAAGGCCGCCACGTTCATTGACGTGTGCGGCGACAAGTTTGATGCCAAGGCACAGAACTTCATTCACGTCGTTGCCGAAAACGACCGTCTCCCGCTTCTGCCGGAGATCGCCGCTCTGTTTGACCTGTACAAGGCCGAACAAGAGAAATCGGTAGACGTTGAAGTGACCAGTGCTTTTGCATTGAACCAAGAACAGCAAGACAAACTCGCCAAGGTTCTCAGTGCACGACTCAACCGGGAAGTGCGCCTGCAAGTCGAGGAAGACTCATCCCTTATTGGTGGTGTTGTCATCCGCGCCGGCGACCTGGTTATCGATGGCTCGATTCGCGGCAAAATCGCGAAACTTGCCGAAGCATTGAAATCTTGAGTTTGAAGGGGCAGCAGAGCAATGCAGCAACTCAATCCTTCCGAAATAAGTGAAATTATCAAGGGCCGCATCGACAAGCTCGATGTGACCTCCCAAGCCCGTAACGAAGGCACTGTCGTCAGCGTATCTGACGGTATCGTGCGGATTCACGGTCTGGCCGACGTTATGTACGGCGAGATGATCGAGTTTCCGGGCGGCGTCTTCGGTATGGCTCTCAACCTGGAGCAAGACTCTGTAGGTGCCGTTGTATTGGGCGCATACCAGACTCTGGCTGAAGGCATGAGCGCCAAGTGCACCGGCCGCATCCTCGAAGTTCCGGTTGGTAAGGAACTGCTGGGTCGCGTAGTCGACGCACTGGGTAACCCAGTTGACGGCAAAGGTCCGCTGAACAACACCGAGACCGACGCGGTCGAGAAAGTTGCTCCAGGCGTGATCTGGCGTAAGTCGGTAGACCAGCCTGTACAGACTGGCTACAAGGCTGTCGATGCGATGATCCCTGTCGGCCGTGGCCAGCGTGAGCTGATCATCGGTGACCGTCAGATCGGTAAAACCGCTCTGGCGATCGACGCGATCATCAACCAGAAAGACAGCGGCATTTTCTGCGTCTACGTAGCTATCGGTCAGAAGCAATCGACCATCGCCAACGTAGTTCGCAAGCTGGAAGAAAACGGTGCACTGGCTAACACCATCATCGTTGCAGCGAGCGCTTCGGAATCTGCAGCACTGCAATTCCTGGCACCGTACTCCGGTTGCACCATGGGCGAATACTTCCGCGATCGCGGTGAAGACGCGCTGATCGTTTATGACGATCTGTCCAAGCAAGCAGTGGCTTACCGCCAGATTTCCCTGCTGCTGCGCCGTCCACCAGGCCGTGAAGCTTACCCAGGCGACGTGTTCTATCTCCACTCCCGTCTGCTGGAGCGCGCATCCCGCGTTTCGGAAGAATACGTAGAGAAGTTCACCAACGGCGCAGTGACCGGCAAAACCGGTTCCCTGACCGCACTGCCGATCATCGAAACCCAGGCTGGCGACGTTTCCGCGTTCGTTCCGACCAACGTGATTTCCATCACCGACGGTCAGATCTTCCTGGAATCGGCCATGTTCAACTCGGGCATCCGTCCTGCTGTGAACGCCGGTGTTTCGGTATCCCGTGTGGGTGGTGCCGCTCAGACCAAGATCATCAAGAAGCTGTCCGGTGGTATCCGTACCGCTCTGGCTCAGTACCGTGAACTGGCGGCATTCGCCCAGTTCGCTTCTGACCTGGACGAAGCGACCCGTAAGCAACTTGAGCATGGTCAGCGCGTTACCGAGCTGATGAAGCAGAAGCAATACGCGCCAATGTCGATCGCCGACATGTCGCTGTCGCTGTATGCCGCTGAGCGTGGGTTCCTGACCGACGTTGAAATCGCCAAGATCGGCAGCTTCGAGCAAGCGCTGATTGCTTACTTCAACCGCGATCACGCCGACTTGATGGCGAAGATCAACGTGAAGGGTGACTTCAATGACGAAATCGATGGCGGCCTGAAAGCCGGTATCGAGAAGTTCAAGGCCACCCAAACCTGGTAAGCCGCAGCGGGAGCCTAGCGGCTCCCGCTTGCTAACCTGATAGGTGTTACATGGCAGGCGCAAAAGAGATTCGCAGTAAGATTGCGAGCATCAAAAGCACGCAAAAGATTACCAGCGCCATGGAAAAAGTGGCGGTCAGCAAAATGCGCAAGGCACAAATGCGCATGGCTGCTAGCCGTCCTTATGCGGAGCGCATCCGCCAGGTTATTGGCCATCTGGCCAACGCTAACCCGGAATATCGCCACCCGTTCATGATCGACCGTGAAGTAAAGCGCGTTGGTTATGTCGTAGTGAGCAGTGACCGTGGTCTGTGTGGTGGCTTGAACACCAACCTGTTCAAGGCTTTGGTCAAGGACATGGCGGTAAACCGCGAAAACGGCGTCGAGATCGATCTGTGTGTCGTTGGTAGCAAGGGTGCGGCTTTCTTCCGCAACTTCGGCGGTAACGTCGTTGCAGCTATCAGCCACTTGGGTGAAGAGCCGTCGATCAATGATCTGATCGGCAGCGTCAAGGTGATGCTGGATGCCTACCTGGATGGCCGTATTGACCGCCTGTCCGTGGTGTCCAACAAGTTCATCAACACCATGACACAACAGCCTACCGTGGAGCAGTTGATTCCACTGGTGGCAACCCCGGATCAAGAACTCAAGCACCACTGGGATTATCTGTACGAACCGGACGCCAAAGAGCTGCTTGACGGCTTGATGGTCCGTTACGTGGAGTCGCAGGTCTACCAGGCGGTGGTCGAGAACAACGCGGCTGAACAAGCTGCGCGGATGATCGCGATGAAGAACGCTACCGACAACGCCGGTGATTTGATCAGCGATTTGCAGCTGGTCTACAACAAGGCGCGTCAGGCTGCGATCACCCAAGAGATCTCGGAAATCGTCGGCGGCGCTGCCGCGGTTTAACGGTTCAAATATTCAGAGGATCCAGCTATGAGTAGCGGACGTATCGTTCAAATCATCGGCGCCGTTATCGACGTGGAATTCCCACGCGACAGCGTACCGAGCATCTACGACGCCTTGAAAGTTCAAGGCGCCGAAACCACTCTGGAAGTTCAGCAGCAGCTGGGCGACGGCGTGGTTCGTACCATTGCGATGGGCTCCACCGAAGGCTTGAAGCGCGGTCTGGACGTCAACAACACTGGCGCAGCCATCTCCGTACCGGTCGGTAAAGCGACCCTGGGCCGGATCATGGACGTACTGGGCAACCCGATCGACGAAGCTGGTCCGATCGGCGAAGAAGAGCGTTGGGGCATTCACCGTCCTGCGCCAACCTTCGCTGAACAAGCGGGCGGCAACGAGCTGCTGGAAACAGGCATCAAGGTTATCGACCTGGTTTGCCCGTTCGCCAAGGGCGGTAAAGTCGGTCTGTTCGGTGGTGCCGGTGTAGGCAAGACCGTAAACATGATGGAACTGATCCGTAACATCGCCATCGAGCACAGCGGTTATTCCGTGTTCGCCGGTGTGGGTGAGCGTACTCGTGAGGGTAACGACTTCTACCACGAGATGAAGGACTCCAACGTTCTGGACAAAGTGGCACTGGTTTACGGTCAGATGAACGAGCCGCCGGGAAACCGTCTGCGCGTAGCACTGACCGGCCTGACCATGGCCGAGAAGTTCCGTGACGAAGGTAACGACGTTCTGCTGTTCGTCGACAACATCTATCGTTACACCCTGGCCGGTACTGAAGTATCCGCACTGCTGGGCCGTATGCCTTCGGCGGTAGGTTACCAGCCGACCCTGGCTGAAGAGATGGGCGTGCTGCAAGAGCGCATCACTTCGACCAAGCAAGGTTCGATTACTTCGATCCAGGCGGTATACGTACCAGCGGACGACTTGACCGACCCGTCGCCAGCGACCACCTTCGCCCACTTGGACGCCACTGTCGTTCTGTCCCGTGACATCGCTTCCCTGGGTATCTACCCTGCGGTAGACCCACTGGACTCGACTTCGCGTCAGCTGGACCCGAACGTGATCGGCAACGACCACTACGAAACCGCTCGCGGTGTTCAGTACGTGCTGCAGCGTTACAAAGAACTGAAGGACATCATTGCGATCCTGGGTATGGACGAGCTGTCGGAAGCCGACAAGCAGTTGGTAAACCGTGCTCGTAAGATCCAGCGTTTCTTGTCGCAGCCGTTCTTCGTGGCTGAAGTCTTCACCGGTGCTTCGGGTAAATACGTTTCCCTGAAAGACACCATTGCTGGCTTCAAAGGCATCCTCAACGGTGACTACGACCACCTGCCAGAACAAGCGTTCTACATGGTCGGCGGCATCGAAGAAGCGATCGAGAAAGCCAAGAAACTGTAATCCCGGCGCCCGGCAACGGGCGCTAATTTAGGTTGAGGCAATCAGATGGCTATGACAGTCCATTGCGATATCGTCAGCGCGGAAGGGGAAATCTTTTCCGGCCTGGTCGAGATGGTGGTTGCGCACGGTGCACTGGGTGATCTTGGTATCGCCCTGGGTCACGCGCCGCTGATCACCAATCTCAAGCCGGGCCCGATCCGCCTGATCAAGCAGGGCGGGGAAGAGGAGGTGTATTACATCTCCGGTGGTTTCCTCGAGGTTCAGCCGAACATGGTCAAGGTTCTCGCCGACACCGTGCAACGCGCTGCCGACCTGGACGAAGCCGCAGCTTTGGAAGCCGTTAAGGCTGCCGAGAAAGCCTTGCATGAGCGAGGCGCGGAATTCGATTACGGTTCTGCTGCCGCACGTCTGGCCGAGGCTGCAGCTCAGCTGCGCACCGTCCAGCAGATCCGCAAGAAGTTCGGCCACTAATCGGCCATCGACTTGTTGCGCGATTGATTAAAAAGGGTAGCCTCGGCTACCCTTTTTTCTTTTTCGATATTCATCACCTGGTCGCAGTTGCTGACCACCCAGGATTGGTAGCCAGTCATGTCCCTTGAAATCGTTATCCTCGCTGCCGGCCAAGGCACTCGCATGCGTTCGGCCTTGCCGAAAGTCCTGCATCCGATTGCCGGTAATTCAATGCTCGGCCATGTTATCCACAGCGCCCGGCAACTTGATCCACAGCGCATCCACGTGGTGATCGGCCATGGTGCCGAAGCGGTGCGCGAGCGTCTGGCCGCCGATGACCTGAATTTCGTCCTGCAGGACCAACAGCTGGGTACCGGTCATGCGGTGGCCCAGGCTGTGCCGTTCATCGAGTCCGATACCGTGCTGATTCTCTACGGTGACGTGCCGTTGATCGAAGTCGAAACCCTGCAACGTCTGCTCAAGCAGGCTGCACCGCAGCAATTGGGTCTGCTGACTGTCGAGTTGGATGACCCGACTGGCTACGGCCGTATTGTCCGTGATGCCGCCGGCAAAGTGACTGCCATCGTTGAGCAGAAAGATGCCAACGCGGTTGAGCGTGCGATCACCGAAGGCAATACCGGCATTTTGGCGGTGCCTTCCCAGCGTTTGGGCGATTGGCTGGGCCGCCTCTCCAACAACAATGCCCAGGGCGAGTACTACCTGACCGACGTGATTGCCATGGCGGTCAGTGATGGTCTGGTGGTGGCCACAGAACAACCCCATGACGCCATGGAAGTGCAGGGCGCCAACGATCGCAAACAACTGGCCGAGCTTGAGCGTCATTATCAACTGCGCGCCGCTCGTCGTTTGATGGCTCAAGGCGTAACCCTGCGCGACCCGACACGTTTCGATGTGCGCGGTGAGGTTACCGTTGGTCGCGATATCCTGATCGACATCAACGTGATTCTCGAGGGCAAAGTGGTCATCGAGGACGACGTGGTGATCGGCCCGAACTGCGTGATCAAGGACAGCACCCTGCGCAAAGGCGTGGTGATCAAGGCCAACAGTCATATCGAAGGCGCGATTCTCGGCGAAGGCAGCGATGCCGGCCCGTTCGCTCGTTTGCGTCCTGGCACAGTGCTGGAGGCCCGCGCACATGTGGGTAACTTTGTTGAACTGAAGAACGCTCACATGGGCGAAGGTGCCAAGGCCGGTCACTTGACGTATCTGGGCGATGCCGAGATCGGTGCGCGCACCAACATTGGCGCCGGCACCATCACCTGCAACTACGACGGTGCCAACAAGTGGAAAACCGTGCTGGGTGAAGATGTGTTCATCGGCTCCAACAACTCGTTGGTGGCGCCTGTGGATATCTCCTCCGGTGCGACCACGGCGGCCGGTTCGACCATTACCCAGAATGTGGATAACGCTCAATTGGCCGTTGGCCGGGCTCGACAGAAGAACATCGACGGCTGGAAGCGGCCTGAGAAGATCAAGAAGAGTTAAGTTATCCACAGATCAAAAGATCGCAGCCTTCGGCAGCTCCTACAGGGAATTCGTGTTCACTCTGTAGGAGCTGCCGGAGGCTGCGATCTTTTTTTGAGTTATCCACACATCTTTTTTTCTGAAGCTGGCTTGACGAAGTTTCGCCGATAGGTTTTGATTGCTTACGTTATCTTTCGAATCGAAACTTACCAAGTCATGTCAAAGCGCAACACGCCCCAACGCCGCCACAATATCCTCGCCTTGCTCAATGAGCAGGGCGAAGTCAGTGTGGACGAGTTGGCCAAACGCTTCGAAACCTCGGAAGTTACGATTCGCAAGGATCTGGCCGCGCTTGAAAGCAACGGTCTGTTGCTGCGTCGTTATGGCGGCGCGGTCACCATGCCGCAGGAGCTGGTCGCCGATATCGGCCAACCGGTTTCGAAATACAAGCAGGCCATTGCCCGCGCCGCCGTCACGCGGATTCGCGAGCATGCGCGCATTATCATCGACAGCGGCAGTACCACCGCCGCGATGATCCCGGAACTCGGCCAGCAACCGGGCCTGGTGGTGATGACCAACTCCCTGCATGTCGCCAACGCGTTGACTGAACTCGAGCACGAACCGGTGCTGTTGATGACCGGTGGTACCTGGGATCCGCATTCCGAATCCTTCCAGGGGCAGGTGGCAGAGCAGGTACTACGCTCATATGACTTCGATCAGTTATTTATTGGCGCCGATGGCATCGATCTGGTGYGCGGGACCACCACCTTCAATGAATTGCTGGGACTGAGCCGTGTCATGGCCGAGGTCGCCCGCGAAGTGATCGTGATGGTCGAAGCCGACAAGATCGGCCGCAAGATTCCCAATCTGGAGCTGCCTTGGAGCAGTGTCCATACCCTTATTACCGATGATCGCCTGCCGCTTGAGGCCCGCGATCAGATTCAGGCCCGCGGCATCAATGTGATTTGCGCCGCTGTCAGTCAGGAGAAATAGCATGTGTGGAATTGTTGGTGCAGTCGCAGAACGGAACATTACCGCCATCCTGCTCGAAGGCCTCAAGCGTTTGGAATACCGTGGTTATGACAGCGCCGGTGTGGCGGTGTACACCAACGATGAAAAACTCTTGCGCCTGCGTCGGCCGGGCAAGGTCAGCGAACTGGAACAGGCGCTGATCGAAGAGCCTCTGGTCGGCCGTCTGGGCATTGCCCACACCCGCTGGGCGACTCACGGTGCACCGTGCGAACGCAACGCTCACCCGCATTTTTCGGGCGATCTGGCGGTGGTGCACAACGGCATCATCGAGAACCACGAAGCCCTGCGCGAGCAGCTCAAGGCCTTGGGCCACGTGTTCACCTCGGACACAGACACTGAAGTCATCGCCCATCTGCTCAACGAAAAGCTCAATGAGCAGCCCGACCTGACCGCGGCCCTGAAAGCGACCGTCAAAGAACTGCACGGCGCCTACGGTCTGGCAGTGATCAGCGCTCGGCAACCGGATCGCTTGGTAGCAGCCCGCAGCGGCAGCCCATTGGTAATCGGTCTGGGCCTGGGTGAAAACTTTCTTGCCTCCGACCAGTTGGCCCTGCGCCAGGTCACTGACCGCTTCATGTACCTGGAAGAAGGCGATATCGCCGAAATTCGCCGCGACAGCGTGCAGATCTGGGACATTAATGGCGTGCTCGTCGAGCGTGAAAGCATTCAGTACCGTGACGGTGCCGAAGCCGCTGACAAAGGCGAGTTCCGGCATTACATGCTCAAGGAAATTCACGAGCAACCGGCCGTGGTGCAACGCACGCTTGAAGGTCGCCTGAGTCAGAATCAGGTGCTGGTCCAGGCGTTTGGTTCACAAGCGGCCGAGTTGTTCGCCAAGGTGCGTAATGTACAGATCGTCGCCTGCGGCACCAGCTATCACGCCGGCATGGTTGCCCGTTACTGGCTCGAAGAACTGGCCGGCATCCCGTGCCAGGTCGAAGTCGCCAGCGAATTCCGCTATCGCAAAGTAGTGGTGCAGCCCGATACCCTGTTCGTGAGCATCTCCCAGTCAGGCGAAACCGCCGATACGTTGGCCGCGCTGCGCAATGCCAAGGAACTGGGCTTCCTTTCCAGCCTGGCAATCTGCAACGTCGGCATCAGCTCCCTGGTGCGTGAATCGGACCTGACGCTGCTGACCCAGGCCGGTCGCGAAATCGGCGTGGCCTCGACCAAAGCCTTCACCACTCAATTGGTGGGCCTGCTCTTGCTGACCCTGGCCCTGGGTCAGGTTCGCGGCACATTGGCCGCAGGTGTCGAAGCCACACTGGTGGAAGAACTGCGTCGCCTGCCGACCCGTCTGGGCGAAGCCCTGGCCATGGACAGCACTGTGGAAAAAATCGCCGAGCTGTTCGCCGAGAAGAACCACACCCTGTTCCTCGGTCGCGGTGCGCAATTCCCGGTGGCGATGGAAGGGGCGCTCAAGCTCAAGGAAATCTCCTACATCCACGCCGAAGCCTACCCGGCGGGCGAGCTGAAACATGGCCCGCTGGCGCTTGTGGATAACGACATGCCAGTGGTCACCGTGGCACCGAACAACGAGTTGCTGGAGAAGTTGAAGTCCAACCTCCAGGAAGTCCGCGCCCGCGGCGGTGAACTGATCGTCTTCGCCGACGAGCAGGCCGGCATGACCAACGGTGAAGGCACTCATGTTGTGCACATGCCGCATATCCACGACATCCTGTCGCCGATCCTCTACACGATTCCGTTGCAGCTTCTTTCGTACTACGTGGCGGTGTTGAAAGGTACTGACGTTGACCAGCCACGAAATCTGGCGAAGTCGGTGACGGTGGAATAAGTTATCCACAGGTGATCGAACCAATAAAAATCGCAGCCTACGGTTGCGATTTTTTTTACCTGAGCGAAGGACATACCCGATGGACCGATTCCAGGAAATGCAGGTCTTCGCCGCTGTCGCCCAGGACCAGGGTTTCTCGGCGGCGGCGCGGCGCTTGGGGATGTCGGCGGCCAGCGTTACCCGGGCAGTGGCGGCGCTTGAGCAGCGCATTGGCACTCAGTTGCTGACGCGCACCACCCGTAGCGTGCATTTGAGCGAGGCGGGCCAGCGTTATCTGGAGGACTGTCGGAGAATTCTCGCCGAGGTGCAGGAAGCCGAGGATTCGGCCGCCGGGAGCCATGCCCAGCCCCGTGGGCAACTGACGATCACCGCGCCGGTATTGTTCGGCGATTTGTTCGTCACGCCGCTCATGGTCGGTTACCTGACTCAATTTCCTGAAGTCAGCATCAACGCTGTACTGGTCGACCGGGTGGTGAGCATGGTCGAGGAGGGCATCGATGTGGCCGTGCGTATCGGTGAATTGCCTGACAGCAATCAGCACGCAATTCGAGTGGGCGAAGTGCGGCGGGTGATCTGCGCTTCCCCTGGATTCCTGACTGACCATGGTCGGCCTCGGCATCCGGCAGACTTGAGCCGCGCCCCGATCATCGCTACCTCGTCCATCGGGCAGCCCAGAAGCTGGCCGTTCCTTGAGGCGGGAGAGCCGATCAGTGTTCGTCCGGAGCCACGTCTTGTGGTCTCTGCCAATCAAGCGGCGATCACTGCCGCCGCCATGGGCCTGGGATTGACCCGAGTCCTGTCGTATCAAGTGGCGAGCAAGATCGCCACCGGTGAGCTGGAAATCGTCCTGGCTGACTTCGAACTGCCGCCATTGCCCATTCATGTGGTCTACCAGGGTGGGCGCAAGGCCCCGACGCGGGTTCGCAGTTTTGTGGACTTTGCGGTGAAGGGGCTGCGCGAACACCCGGCCCTGCACGGCTGAAGGTTTATTGCACTGGATGAAATAATGGATTGCGTTTGCTGGTTATTCTGTTGCTTTGGTTGTGGATGGAAGATTGCGCTCCATCGGCGCTGATCTTTCCTGAGCGGCGCCACCACCCAGCGGAGTCGACCATGCAAGCCATCAAACTCTACAACTTCCCCCGTTCCGGCCATGCTCACCGTGTAGAGCTGATGCTGTCGTTGTTGCAACTGCCGACCGAGCTGATCTTCGTCGATCTGGCCAAGGGCGCACACAAACAAGCGGATTTTCTTGCGCTCAACCCGTTTGGTCAGGTTCCGGTGATTGAGGATCAAGGCATGGTGCTGGCCGATTCCAACGCGATCCTGGTCTACCTTGCGCAGAAATACGGCAACGGTCGCTGGCTGCCAACCGATCCGGTCGGTGCCGCCAAGGTTCAGCGCTGGTTGTCGGTCGCCGCCGGGCCGATTGCCTTTGGCCCGGGCAGGGCAAGGCTGATCACTGTATTTGGTGCGCCTTACAACGCTGAAGAGGTGATCGCCTATTCTCACACCTGGCTCAAAGTGATCGATCAGGAACTGGGTGCAACGGCCTATCTGGCCGGTAGCGAGCCGACCATCGCCGACATCGCCGCCTACAGCTACATCGCCCATGCTCCGGAAGGCAATGTGTCGCTGGACGACTACGCCAACATCCGAGCCTGGCTGGCGCGCGTTGAAGCCTTGCCAGGGTTTGTCGGCATGCCACGCACCATCGCCGGTTTGCAAAAAACTGCCTGATGTTCACGGCCCTATTCAGTCGGGCCGTTCTTATTGCGCAATGAGCGCAGGGGAGAAGCCGTTATGGAACGTTCACCTTGGCATGCAGGCGAGAAACAGTTGCAAGCCCACGTGGGTGTCGGGGAGCGAATGGAGGCATTGGGTCGTAGGGTGATTCGCGGCGAGATGCCGGACCAGCACCGCACGTTCTATCAGCAACTGCCGTTCATGCTGTACGGCGCGGTGGATGCCGACGGCAACCCTTGGGCGAGCATTCTTGAAGGGGCGCCGGGCTTTGCGAAGTCCCCCGAGCCCGGGCTGTTGCAGATCGGCAGCCTGCCCGGTCGCGACGATCCTGCACAACTGCAAGACGGGGCGGCGATCGGTCTGCTCGGTATCGAGCTGCACACCCGGCGTCGCAACCGTCTCAATGGTCGAGTCGGCGCTGTAACGGCGAGCGGCTTCGAGGTGACGGTGGAGCAATCCTTCGGCAATTGCCCGCAATACATTCAATTGCGCCAGTTTCGCTCGGTGCCATTGGCGGATCCGGAGACCCGTATCGCGCAGCATCTCAATGGTCTGGATGACGCGGCCAAAGCCATGATTGCCAGCGCCGATACCTTCTTTGTCGCCAGCTATGTGGACGTCGATGGCCAACGCTCGGTGGACGTTTCTCATCGGGGCGGCCAGGCCGGTTTCGTCCAGATAGAAGGCAATCGCCTGACCATCCCGGACTTCGCCGGCAACCTGTTCTTCAATACCTTGGGCAACCTGCTGATCAACCCTTGGGCCGGTTTGCTGTTCATCGATTTCGATTCGGGCGATTTGCTGCACCTCAGCGGTCGCACGCAAGTCATCCTTGAAGGCCCGCAGATCGAAGCCTTTCAAGGGGCTGAGCGGCTGTGGACATTCGAGGTGGAGCACGCGGTGCGTCGGCCCGCGGCACTGGCCTTGCGCTGGCGCTTTGACGGCGTGTCGCCCACCAGTCTGCTGACCGGCACCTGGACGCAGGCGAATGCACGCCTGCAAGCCCAGGCGCTGGGGAATCGCTGGCGGCCGCTGCGAGTGACGCGCATCGAGCGGGAGAGCCACAACATCCGTTCAATCTATCTGGAGCCTGCCGATGGCGCCGGGTTGCCGGTGTTTCAAGCCGGGCAACATTTGCCCTTGCGGTTCAACATCGCAGGCGATGTGCACATCCGCACGTACAGCTTGTCGAGCGCGCCATCCGATGACTTTTTCCGCATCAGCGTGAAGCGTGAAGGCCTGGTGTCCTCGCACCTGCATGAGCAGATTCGTGTCGGCGATGTGCTTGAAGCCCGCTCGCCTCAAGGGCATTTCACCGTGGCACCGAATGAGCGTCGGCCGCTGGTGCTATTGGCTGCCGGCGTGGGGATCACGCCGCTGCTGTCGATGCTGCGGGAGGTGGTTTATCAAGGCCTGCGCACGCGGCGCATCCGTCCTGTGTGGTTCTTCCAGAGCTCGCGGACCTTGGCCGATCAACCGTTTCGCCCTGAGCTGGATCGCCTGCTCGACGGCCTCGGTGATGAGGTGCGGGTGCTGCGTTTGCTTAGTCAGCCGGAGGCCGATGCCCGTGAGGGTGAAGATTACGACCTGACAGGGCGCATCGACGCCGACTTGCTCAAGACCACTCTTGAGGTGGAGGACTACGACCAAGTGGATTTTGTCCTGTGCGGTCCGGGAAGTTTTACCCAGGGGCTGTACGACAGCCTGCGGGATCTGGATGTCCCTGATTCAAGGATTCATGCCGAAACCTTTGGCCCGTCGACGCTGCGTCGCAAGCCGGACCCGGACGCGGTGGTCATCGAGCAATTGCCGGCCGCTACCGTTTCGGTGCCCGTCGTGTTCCAGCGCTCTGCCAAAGAAGCGCGTTGGCAGCCAGACGGCGGCAGTTTGCTGGAGTTGGCGGAGAGCCGTGGCTTGCGCCCGGAATTCAGTTGCCGCGGCGGTTCCTGCGGGACCTGCAAAACCCGGTTGATCAGCGGAGAGGTGAATTATCCACAGCCTCCGGCGGAGGCTCCCGATGCGGGTGAGGTGCTGATTTGTTGTGCGGTGCCGGCGCAGGGTTCGCAGCCGTTGGTGTTGGATCTGTAACTGAACCAGACAACAGAGAAAATCCCCTGTGGCTTACTCGCGAAAGCGGTGTCTCAGACAACTTCCACGTTGAATGTTAAACAGCCTTCGCGAGCAAGCCCGCTCCCACATTCGATCTCGGCTGGCCTGAAAATATTTGCGAACATCCTACAAATTTGGCTGTTCTGAAGGACAAATCCGACAAGTTCTAGCGGTTGTCGTATCAGAAGTCCGAGGGATAGGCTTTGGGAGTCACTGCAAATTCAGTGATCGGGTTTGGTCGCTCAGGTTTAGAATGGCGCACTTTTGTGCTTGCTTCATGGCGAGCTGTGCGTGGGAGGGCTTAGGCCCTGCCGGGTTCCATTCCCTGGTCGACCAACCCGCGTACGGTTCGCCACCCTTCTGCTTGGTCGCAGTGTTGGCGAACTCCAGTTCTCGAATGGAGTTTCACCATGTTCAAAGCCACACCGAATCCCCCGGAAACCGACGACGTTTCCCCCTACGAATCCCTCGATTCAAAAAAGCTCAACGAAGCCGCCGAGCGCGCGCTCGATCACTACCTCAACCCCTCCGCCCTCAAATCCCCCGCGGCCCGCAAGCCGAGCACGATGTTTATGGTTGCGCCGGATATCAAAGACGAAGACCTGTTGGCCCACACCTGTGAATCGTTGGCCCAGGCCAGTGTGATGGCGAGTGATTTTGCGGGGTATCTGCAAGGGCCGCACCGGCATACGGCGATGGCGATTCAACAGATCGTCATGCTGGCGGAACTGGCGGTGAACCGGATGCTGGATAACCTTGCCATCCCGAAACCTGCGCCACACAGCTGAACAATGTGGGAGCGAGCAAGCCCGCTCGCTCCCACAAAAGCATTCAGGCGCTGGACGCAGTGGTGGCGAAGAATCAGGTGATCATTGCCTGCAAGCCGATAGCTGAGTAGGCTGCCGGGAATTCGTAACCGATCAATTGTGGCGAGGGAGCTTGCTCCCGCTGGGCTGCGAAGCAGCCCCTTCATATCATCAGACACACCACATGGGCTGCATTTTGCGACTGCTGCGCAGTCGAGCGGGAGCAAGCTCCCTCGCCACAGAGGATGAGGGTGGGCATTGTGTTTTTCATTCGCTTGTCGGCCTTGCTTGGCGCATTGATGTTGCTCAACGGTTGCGAGCAACCGGACGCGCCGCCGCTCGATCAGCAACTCTATGTCTGGCAACGGCTATGGACGCCAGCCCATGACGCCGCGCTGCGCGACAGCCACACCGATTTCTCGACCTTGCGCGTGCTGGCCTTGCAGGCATTTCCACAGTCTGGCTGGAGCCGGGCGCGGATCGATCCGGCGCTGCTCAAGCGTGATGGCCGACCGCTGATTGCGGTGGTTCGTCTGGATGGCCAGCTCAATGGGCTGGACCGGGACGAGGTCACGGCGCAGATCCAGCAGGTGCTCAGCGATTGGCAAGGGCAGGGGCTGACCCTGTCCGGCGTGGAAATCGACCACGATGCGGGCAACGCCCGGTTACCGGCCTACCGCGAATTCCTCACCCATTTGCGTGGCGTTCTGCCGGCGTCCTTGCCACTGAGCATCACCGCGTTGCCGGCCTGGCTAGACAGTTCTGAATTGCCGGCGTTGCTGGCAACGGTCGACAGCAGCGTGTTGCAGGTGCACGCGGTGAGCGATCCACGGCGTGGGCTGTTCGACCCGGATCAGACACGGCAGTGGGCCAGGGCCTGGAGTCGCAACACATCGAAACCGTTTTATCTGGCGCTGCCGGCTTATGGCGTGGCGCTGTTGCCGGGGGCCGGGGGCGCGCCGGTCGTGGAAAGCGAAGTGCCCATCGAGCAAGGCGGTGAACGTCGGGAGTTGCTGGCAGACCCGCAGCAACTGAGTAAGCTCGGCACCGAGTTGCGCGCCGATCCACCGGCCCATCTGGCCGGGCTGATCTGGTTTCGCCTGCCCCTGGCCAATGATCGCAGGGCCTGGAGCCTGACGACGCTGGGCGCTGTGGCGCGCGGCGATACGCTCGACAGTCATGTGGGGCTGAAACTCTCGGCGCAGGACGGCCTCTACGACATCAGCCTCAGCAACCAAGGCAACCTCGACAGTGCCTGGCCCGAACGTCTGACGCTGGCGGTGCAGGGCTGCGAGGGCGCCGATGCGCTGGCCGGTTATGCGTTGCAACAGCGCCCGGATCTGCTTACCTTCATCCGCCTGCGTGACGGTCGAATCCCGGCCGGCGGGCAGCGCGCTATCGGTTGGGCTCGCTGCGCACACATTGATCAAGGAGGTTCGAATGTTTACCCGTAACTGGCCCCGCCATGTGCTTTGCCTGAGCCTCAGCCTGCCATTGGGTTCGGCGCTGGCCTGCGGGCCGGACTTCCCCATGCGCCTGCTCGACAACCGTGGCCAGTCGCTGGCGGAACTGCCGGAAGGCAACTTCAACCTTGAGATCAGCCGCCTCGGGCATGCCATCGCGGGACTGAAAAATGTCACCGCCGCCACCAACATTCCGGGGGACGGTTACGGCGATGCGCCTGATTACACCCATCAGCGCGATACCGCTGAACAGGCCGGTCTGACGCCTGAGCAGCAAGCGCTGGTGAAACAACTGCGCAACCTGATCGATGCCCGTCAGGTTGAAGAGCAAGGCGCGAATCTGCCGCCCGAGCACAGACTCTATCTGGCTGGCGCCGTGGCGTTCAACGCCGGTGACCATGGCCTGGCCGCCGACTACTTCCAGAAAGTGCTGGCGCTGCCGGCGGAACAACGCCCGTTGCGTAGCACCTGGGCGGCGTACTCGTTGGGCCGGGCGCTGTTTGCCATGAGTTCAGAAGCAGGCGCGACCCCTGACCTGTTGGCTCAGTCCCGCAAGGCCTTCGAGCAGACCCGTCAACTGAGCATCGACGGCTTCAACGACCCGTTGGAACTGGGTGTCGCCAGCCTCGGCGAAGAAGCGCGAGTGGCCCGCACCGCGGGTGACTGGGACAACGCCATCCAACTCTACGCCACGCAGAACCTTCACGGCTCGGCGGTGGGCTACACCTCGCTGAAGCTGTTGATGGCCGATCTGGCGGCGATGCCCGACGAGCAACTGGCCGGGTTGCTCAAGGGCAAAGCGGTGCAGCAACTGGTGACGGCGTCGTTGATCAGTCGGCTGGGCTGGTCATTCGGTGATCAACCGCCGAACGAACAGAAACTGATCAAACTGCTGCAAAGCAGCACCCGTGGCAGTCTGGATAATGCCGATCGCCTGGCGGCGATGAATTATCAACAGGGCGATTACGCCAGCGCCAAAGCCTTCCTCGAACAGGCTGGTGACGGTGGCCTTGCATGGTGGTTGCGGGCGAAGCTGGCGGTGCGTGATGGCGACAAAAACGCCGCCGCAGCGGCCTATGCCAAAGCCGCCCAGGCCTTCCCGCAGAACGAATCCTGGGGCGAGCGGCGGACGCCCGACTGGGATTACGAAACGCTCCAGCCCAAGTGCCGGGTCGAGGGTGAAAGCGCGATCCTGGCCCTGCAACGCGGGGATTACCTGCAGGCCTTCGATCAGCTCTATCGCAGCCAGGGCATCTACTGGTTCGACGCGGCCACCGTGGCTGAGCGGGTGCTGACCCTCGATGAACTCAAGCAGTACGTCGACACCCAGGTGCCGGCACCGCCACCGCTCAGCCAGCAGGATCGCGACAATTATGTGCCGTTGCCGGTGGCCGCGAGCCTGCGCAATCTGCTCGGGCGGCGTTTATTGCGTGAAGAGCGTTACGATGAGGCTCCGGCTTACTTCGACAACGCGGATTTGCAGGCCAAGGCCAAATGGTATGGGCAATTGCGCAAGGAGGCCGAGTCCAAATGGTGGCCGACCTCCAAGGCATTCGCTTATTACTACTCCGCGACGCTGGCTCGCTACGATGGGATGGAGCTGTTGGGCTACGAGATGTCCCCGGATTACGTGACCTTCGGTGGCAATTACAGCCTGGAAGCTCCGGAGCTCAAGGTCGGACCGCTGATGACCGAGGGCGAAGTGCAGCGTCAGCAAGCTACGGTGGCGCAACCTGATGAGCGTTTCCATTACCGTTATGTCGCCACGGCTCTGGCGAGTAAGGCCGCCGATCATCTGCCCCACAGCAGTCAGGCGTTTGCTTCGATGCTATGCAAGGCCTCAGGGTGGGGCACCAACCTGCAAGAGCAAAGCGCGTTCTATCGTCGTTATGTAGAGGAGGGGCCCTATGTGGTCTGGGCCGGTGATTTCGGTCATCAATGCCAGGAGCCGGACTTCCAGAATGCCGACAAGCGCTATGTGACCCAGGTCACCGACGCTATGCGGTCCACGCTGCGACCCTACAAAAAACCATTGCAGATCGGCGCCGTGTTGGCCGTTACGGCAGCGGCGCTGTTGTTGATCAGTCGCCGCCGTCGGAAAGCGCGATAACGCTCAAGCTTGTTGAACAAAGGTCAGCCGCACAGCAAAACCAATCAACAGGCTGCCAAACAACCACTGTTGTACCCGCTGGGCCGATGGACTGCGTTGCAGCCAACGGCCCAACGCAGCGCCGACCAGCGCGTAGGCGCTGTCGAACAGCAAGCCGACGCTGACCAGCATCATGCCCAGGGTCGCAAATTGCGCGAGCACCGGTCCGGCTTGAGGGTTGATGAACTGCGGCAGCAGCACCGAGCAAAACAGCAGCGCCTTGGGGTTGAGCAGGTTAGTCAGCAAACCGCGCTGGATCGCCTCCGGCCACCGTGGTTTAGCAGTCGTTGCGTCTGCACCGTTCAAGCTCGGCAGCATCGTGGTGCGCAGGCACTGAATGCCGATCCAGAGCAGGTACGCGGCGCCGGCCAGGCGCACCACGTCGAAGGTCCAGGGCGCAGTCCTGAACAGCGTCGCCAAACCCAATGCCGCCAATGCCACATGACAACCGCGCGCCACGCCCAGCCCCAATGCCGTGGCCAGCGCCGCGCCTTTGCCCTGACGAGCGCCGGTCTGCAACAGCAGGTTGCGTAGTCGGCTTCTAAAGCTTCGATATTTGGCATAACCTGCCAGTTTGTGATGATCGAACCATCAGGATCTACCAAAACATGAAACTGGACGCCTACGACCGCAAAATCCTCACGGCGCTGCAACGGGACGGACGCCTGAGCAACGTACAACTGGCCGATGAGATCGGCTTGTCGGCCTCGCCCTGTTTGCGCCGGGTCCGGATGCTGGAAGAGGCCGGTGTGATTCGTGGCTATCAGGCCAACCTTGATCGAGATGAAGTGGGCCTTGGGCTGACGGTGTTTGTCGGGGTCAAAGTCGAACGGCATAACGATGAACAAGCCGAAGCGTTTCGCCTGGCCGTGACGGCATTGCCTGAGGTGATTTCGGCGTTTCTGGTGTCCGGGGAATCGGATTTTCTGCTGCAAGTGGTGGTACCGGACTTGCGCGCCTATGACCGTTTCCTCACCGGGCGATTGCTGAAATTGCCGGGCGTGAGCGATATCCGCAGCAATTTTGCAATTCACACGGTGAAGACGCCGGGAGCGTTGCCGTTGGGGCATCTGCCTGACTGAAAAAGCGAAAAGATCGCAGTCTTTGGCCGCGATCTTTTGATCGTTCTAAATCTGCGTCGCCATCCCTTCCACATTCATCGCCGCCTGGCGCAAGGCCTCGGAGCGGGTAGGGTGCGGATGGCAGGTCAGGGCGATGTCTTCGGCCGAGGCGCTGAACTCCATGGCCACGCAATATTCGCCAATCATTTCGCTGACGCTCGGGCCCACAAGGTGCACACCGAGAACTTCGTCGGTGCGCTCATCGGCCAGTACCTTGGCGAAGCCTTCGGTTTCGTGGTTGATCTTCGCCCGGCTGTTGGCGGTGAAGGGGAATTTGCCGACCTTGTAGGCGCGACCTTCGGCCTTCAACTGTTCTTCGGTCTTGCCGACGCTGGCCAGCTCCGGTTTGGTGTAGATCACGCTGGGGATCAGGTCGTAATTGACCTCGCCAGCCTTGCCGACGATCTGCTCGATGCAGGCCATGGCTTCGTCTTCGGCCTTGTGGGCGAGCATCGGCCCTGAGGTGACGTCACCGATTACCCAGACCCCCGCGGCTTCAGTGCGGTGGCCCTTGTTGGCGAGCATGCCGCGTTTGTCGGTGGCGAGGCCGACGTTCTCCAGCCCCAGGCCCTGGGTGTAAGGACGACGACCGATAGCCACCAGCACGTAGTCGGCTTCCAGCAGTTCGGCGGTGCCACCTGCGGCCGGTTCGACACTGAGTTGAACACCGCTTGCCGAGGAGGTGGCGCTGGTGACTTTCGAACTCAACTTGAAGCGGATGCCTTGCTTGCTCAATGAGCGCTGAAGGGTTTTACCGGCTTCAGCATCCACACCCGGGCAGATCCGGTCGAGAAATTCGACGACCGTCACCTGAGCACCCAGGCGCCGCCATACCGAACCCAGTTCCAGGCCGATCACCCCAGCGCCGATCACCACCAGGTGCTTCGGTACTTCAGCCAGCGACAGCGCGCCCGTGGAGTCGAGGATGCGTTGGTTGTCGATGTCCACGCCTGGCAGGGGAGTGGGTTCGGAACCGGTGGCGATGATGATGTCTTTGGCGCTCAGCCGGGTCTTGCCACCCTGATTGTCGGTCACCGTGACGCTACCCGGCCCGTCGATGTGGCCCCACCCCTTGATCCAGTCGACCTTGTTTTTGCGAAACAGAAACTCGATGCCCTTGGTCAACCCTGTGACGCTTTCATCCTTCTGTTTCATCATCTGAGCCAGGTTGAGCACAGGTTTGACCTCGATCCCGAGGTTGGCGAATTCCGCCCCCGTGGCCGCGTCGTAGAGCTCGGAGGCATGCAGCAATGCCTTGGACGGCATGCAACCGACATTCAGGCAGGTCCCGCCGAGGGTGGCGCGGCCTTCCACGCAGGCCGCTTTCAAGCCCAACTGCCCGGCGCGGATCGCTGCGTTGTAACCGCCGGGGCCGGCGCCCAGAATCACGACGTCATAGGTGCTCATGGTGCAACTCCTGGATTGAGAGGGGCGGGATCGATAAAAAGTAGTCTTCAATAAAAATTACGAACGTAATATGTGCGTTTCTCACCATTTCGGTCAAGGCTTCAGCTTGGCGACAGGTTCAGCGTTTTTAGATAGAACGATTCAGGACGAAAATTTCACCATTTTCGTTATATCGTAACGAATTGTGATGTGAGCAATGGCTGGGGTGGTATGCAAGTCGATCTCGATGGCGATGGGGCACAGATAGCAGGGCTGCCGCGCTTTCAGCAGGCGGTCGTTCAAGGACGTCGATTACGCCAATGGGCAATCGGTTTGGGGGCCTTGGCGGCCGCAGGGCTGGTGCTGGCGTTTTTTGTCGGGCTGTTTGCACCGCAGTCGCTCTGGCCCGCGTTGCTGGTCAATCAGAGCGCCGGTTTGCTGGTGCTGGTCGCCGGTCTGCAGTCGGCCTGGTGGATAACGCAGTGGCGCGCACGAGCGATGAATCCATCAGTGTTGGTGCCGGTGGCTATCACCGAAGAAGTCGTTGTCGCCGAAGGTTGGTACGAGCGGTTGCTGGACGGCATCAGTCAGCGTTGGCTGCGGTTGCTTGGGCAGATCGGTGCACCGACGCTCTGGCTTGGCGGCTGGGCGTTGTTGAGTTTGTACAGCATCGAGCAGGTCTGGAACCTCGCTTTGCCACCCGCTGCGTTGGGATTATCGGCCAGTGTCGGCGCGGCGTTGTCGTTGCTGCTGGCGTTCGGTTTGCTGGTGCTGGAGCGGCAACTGGCGCAGGAAAATGTCGCCCAATGGCCTGAAGCCGGGTCGTTGGCGCAGCTGGCGCGGGTCGCGATTATTGGCCTGGTGCTCAGCGCCTTGTGTCTGTTGTTCGGTAGCGAAACAGCCGTCTGGCCGGTGCGTCTGGCGGTGCTGATCGGCTTGTTGCCGGGGCTGGTCGCCATCGAGTTGTTGCTGCGCGCCGTGTTGTCACTGTTCAGCCCCCGTCGTGAACAGCTTGAACCGACCTTGCTGGCGCGAAGCTTCGTCGCCGATATGTTGCGCTGGCCGCCACAGCCCCTGCTCGCATTGCAGCACGAGTTGCACAATCGCTTCGGTATCGACCTGCGACAAATCTGGGCCTTCACCTACATGCGCCGGGCGTTTTTGCCGGTGCTGGCGGTGGTGGCAATCGTCGGTTGGTCGCTCACCGGCATTCATGAAATACCGCTACAGGGGCGGGGCATCTACGAACGTTTCGGCAAACCGGTGGAAGTGTTTGGGCCCGGTTTGCACGCCGGTTTGCCGTGGCCGCTGGGTCGCGTGCTGAGCGTCGAGAACGGCGTAGTCCATGAGTTGGCCACCAGCGTGGGCGAAGCATCGGCCCCGGTCGCGGCCGAACCTGCCGAAGGCCCGGCACCGGCCATTGCCAATCGCTTGTGGGACGCCAGCCATGTGAATGACAAATCCCAGGTCATCGCCAGCAGCCGTGCCGACAAGCAGAGCTTTCAGATCGTCAACATGGACGTGCGCTTCGTCTATCGCATCGGCCTGAGCGATCAGGCGGCTCTGGCCGCGACGTACAACAGCGCCGACGTGCCGACGCTGATTCGCAGCACCGCCAGCCGGATTCTGGTTCATGACTTCGCCTCAAGAACCCTCGACGGTTTGCTCGGCGAAGACAGGGTAGGGCTCTCTGAAGAAATCGGCCGCGCCGTGCAGGCGGATCTGCAAAAACTCGACAGCGGCGTGGAAATTCTCGCCACGGTGGTCGAGGCCATTCATCCGCCAGCGGGGGCTGCCAATGCTTATCACGGCGTTCAAGCAGCGCAGATTGGCGCCCAGGCATTGATCTCCCGCGAGCGCGGTGCCGCAGCGGAGGCGACCAACCAGGCGCAATTGCAGGCCAGCATCGCTCGCGATCAAGCCACGGCCAGTGCGCATGAAATCAACTCGAGCGCTCGGGCCGCCGACCTGAAATTTGCCGCCGAGCGAAAGGCGTACTCCAGCGCCGGCCAGGCTTTTGTACTGGAGCAATACCTCAGCCAACTGACCCAGGGTCTGGCTAACGCCAAGCTGCTGGTTCTCGATCACCGTCTGGGTGGTAGCAGCAATGCGCCGACCATCGACCTACGTACATTCACGCTGCCGGCTGACCCTGCGCCGTCGCGTAATACCGCTCAGCCAGGAGCCGCCCATTGAGCCAGTCGACGCCTACTCACGATCATCACGACCACGATGACCACGCCGGCCACGATCACGGCCATGGCGGGCATCACCACGGTCATCATCACCATCACCACCATGGTGATCCGCACGAAGCTGGCCCTTTTCCGTGGCGGCGAATGGGCTGGGCGGCGCTGCTGGTGGCCTTTGCCGTTGCGGCGGCAAGCCTGGTGCAAGTGCGCTCGGGGGAGGCCACGGTGATTACGCGCTTTGGCAATCCATCGCGGGTGTTACTGGAGCCGGGTCTTGGCTGGCGTTGGCCGGCGCCGTTCGAGGCGGCGATTCCGGTTGATCTGCGGCTGCGTACCACCTCCAGCGGTTTGCAGGATGTGGGCACGCGCGACGGTCTGCGCATCATCGTGCAAGCCTACGTGGCCTGGCAGGTACAGGGCGATCCGGACAACGTGCAACGTTTTATGCGCGCTGTACAGAATCAACCCGATGAAGCCGCGCGGCAGATTCGTACCTTTGTCGGCTCGGCGCTGGAAACCACTGCCAGCAGTTTCGACCTGGCCAACCTGGTGAACACTGACGCCAACCAGGTGCACATCGCCGATTTCGAAGCGCAGCTGCGCCAGCAGATCGATCAGCAGTTGCTCACCACCTATGGCGTGCGAGTGCTGCAAGTCGGTATCGAGCGCTTGACGCTGCCATCGGTGACGCTCACCGCGACGGTCGATCGTATGCGCGCCGAGCGTGAAACAATCGCCACTGAACGCACGGCTATCGGCAAACGTGAAGCGGCACAAATCCGTTCTGCGGCCGAGCGTGATGCGCGAATCGTACAAGCTGATGCCACTGTGAAAGCCGCAGACATCGAAGCCCAATCCCGCGTCGAAGCCGCGCAGATTTACGGCCGCGCCTACGCAGGCTCACCGCAGCTCTACAATTTGCTGCGTTCGCTCGACACCTTGGGCACCATCGTCGCACCGGGCACCAAACTGATTTAGCGCACCGATGCGGCGCCGTTCCGGGTGTTGGTTGACGGTCCACCGACGCTCGAAAACAAGTCCGGGTCGCAGCCATGAGTTTGGTTCCACGTGGAACAAATGAATTGAGCAGCCCCTGGATTCAGGCCGGGCGCTTGGCTTTTCTCGCGCTTTACGCCGTGACCGTGCTGGCTGCTTTGGCGTGGGCATTTTCCAATGTGCGGCAGATCGACCCGCAGAATCGCGCCGTGGTGCTGCACTTCGGCGCGCTGGATCGCATTCAAAATTCCGGCTTACTGTTGGCGTGGCCACGACCGTTTGAGCAGGTGATCTTGTTGCCGGCAGCGGATCGGGTGATCGAGCGTCGGGTGGAAAATCTGCTGCGCACCGATGCCGCGTTGCAGGCCGACCGGGTGGCGAGCTTCGCCACACCCCTCAGCGATGCGCTCGCCGGTTCCGGTTATCTGCTGACCGGTGACGCGGGCGTGGTGCAGCTGGATGTGCGGGTGTTCTACAAAGTCACTGAGCCCTATGCCTTCGTTCTTCAGGGTGAGCATGTGTTGCCGGCTCTGGATCGACTGGTGACGCGCAGTGCCGTGGCACTCACCGCGGCGCGAGACCTGGACACCATTCTGGTGGCTCGACCGGAACTGATCGGTGCCGACAATCAGGCTGCCGAACGTCGCGAACGTCTGCGCGGCGATCTGGTGCGAGGCATCAATCAACGCTTGGCCGAACTGACGGCGACCGGGCAGGGCTTGGGTATCGAAGTGGCGCGGGTCGATGTGCAATCGAGTCTGCCCGGCCCGGCAGTGAGCGCGTTCAACGCCGTGTTAACTGCCAGCCAGCAAGCTGACAAGGCCGTGGCCAATGCGCGCACGGAAGCCGAGAAGCTGACTCAGTCCGCCAATGAACAAGCCGACCGCACGCTGCAAGTGGCTCACGCCCAGGCCAGCGAACGCCTGGCCAAAGCCTCCACCGACACCGCCACAGTATTAAGCCTGGCCAAGGCGCAACAGCAGGGCACCGATCCGCAAATGCTGCTGCGTATTTACCGTGAGCGGATGCCGAAGATTCTCGGGCAGGCCGGTTCGGTGACGACGGTCGATCCGAAAGACGATTCCCGCCTGATCATTCAGGGAGCTGCGCAATGACTGCCCAAACCGCCGCCGCGCCGAGCATGTTGTCTTCGGCTGAACAACGTAGCGCCGCGCGCCAGTTGACCCTGGCCATGCTTGCACTGGGCTTGCTTGCGCTCGGCCTGATCTGGCGCTGGTTGTTGCCGGAGCAGACCGGGGTCAGCCAATTGCTGTTGGGTTTTGCTTCGTTGCTGGTGGCCGTGCCGGTCATGCGTTCGGCGTGGTACAGCCTGCGTTATCCGAGCCTGCACGGGATCACCGATCAGTTGATTGCCCTCGCCATGCTCGGCGCTTGGGCCACTGGCGATCTGCTGACTGCGGCACTGCTGCCGATCATCATGATCTTCGGCCATGTGCTGGAAGAGCGCAGCGTGATCGGCTCACAGGAAGCGATTCATGCCCTCGGCAAACTGACGCGTAGCCATGCGCGCAAGATTCAGGCTGACGGCGCTATCGTTGAAGTCGATAACGGCACACTCAAGGCCGGCGACCTGGTGGAGGTGCGTGCGGGTGATCGCGTGCCGGCCGATGGTCGGGTGTTGTCCGGTCAGGCGAGCCTCGACACTGCATCGATCACCGGTGAGTCGGTGCCCATAGAGGCCGTTGTGGGCATGCCGGTGTTCGGCGGAGCGATCAACCTTGATGGCCTCTTGCGCATTGAAGTGACCCGCACCGGTCACGAGTCGACACTGGGTAAAGTCATCGCGTTGATGCAAAACGCCGAACGCTCCAAGCCGCCGATCACCCGTTTGCTCGAACGCTACGCCGGCAGTTACATGGTGCTGGTGTTGCTGCTGGCTGCCGTAACCTGGTTCGTCACCAACGATGCCCAGGCGATGCTTGCGGTGTTGGTGGCGGCCTGTCCTTGCGCACTGGTGTTGTCGGCACCGGCCACGGCGATTGCCGGGGTGGCGGTCGCAGCTCGGCACGGGATTCTGATTCGCAGCTCGGCGTTCCTCGAAGAATTGGCTGACCTGACGTCGTTGGTGGTCGACAAGACCGGAACCCTGACGTTCGGCACCTTGCGCCTGCAATCGATCGACAGTCCGCTGAAAGATCGCAGTCACGTACTGAAACTCGCCGCCAGCCTTGGCTCTGCCAGCAGCCACCCGGTCAGCCGCGCGTTGGCCGGGTTGGTCACTCAGGAACATTTTCTGCTGCTCTCCGACATCCGCGAGCGTCAGGGGCTGGGTGTCGTGGCGATGACGGAGCAGGGCGAAGCGGCCCTCGGTCGTCCGGAGCTGTTCGCGCAATTGGRCATCGTCACCTCAGCTGTTCCCGGCCACGATGGCCCGATTGCCGGGCTGGCACTCAACGGTGAATTTCTCGCTTGGCTGTTGCTCGCCGACAGCGTCAAACCCGAGGCGCGGTTTGCCCTGAGCGAGTTGCGTGAACTGGGCTTGGGTCGTCAGTTGTTGCTGACCGGGGATCGACAAAGCGTGGCTCATACGCTGGCCCGGGATGTGGGCATCAGCGATGTCGAAGCCCAGGCCTTGCCCGAGGACAAACTCAATCGCGTGTTGAAAGAAATCGACAGCGGTTTCCGGCCGATGGTGGTGGGAGACGGCATCAACGATTCCCTGGCGCTGAAGGCCGGTGTGGTCGGCGTGGCCATGGGCGCGGGCGGTGCGGACATCGCGCTGGCCTCGGCCGATATCGTACTGATCGGCAGCGACCTGCGCCGGCTCGGAACCTGTGTGCGCCTGAGTCGCCAATGCCGGCAGACTTTACAGGTGAACGTAATCATCGGTCTGGGCTGGACCCTGGCGATTGTCGCCTTTGCCGCATTCGGCTGGCTGGGCGCGGCCGGGGCGATGATTGCCGCGCTGTTGCACAACTTGAGTACGTTATTGGTGCTCGGTAATGCTGGGCGTTTGCTGCGTTTTCAGGAGCCTTTGCTCAAGCTCAAAGATGAGGTTTGAGCGAGGCGAAAAGTTTTTTCATCGCCTCTGTAACGCCGTCAGGGCAGCGCTCTCTAGTGCTGTGTCGGGACTGAACAACCTTCCAGCCGACACCCCTGACGATTACTGAGGATATACAAATGAACTTCAAAACCGCCACCGCCGGTGCCGCTCTCGCCTTTGCCGCTGCAACAATGTTCGCAGGTGTTGCCACTCAGGCTCAGGCCGCCGACGCTGCACAGGTTCACTGCTACGGCGTGACATCGTGCAAAGGCATGAATGACTGCAAGACAGCCGAAAACGCCTGCAAAGGTCAGGCTGTCTGCAAAGGGCATGGCTTCAAGGCAATGACTCAGGCCGAATGCATGAAGGCCGATGGAAAAGTCGGCGAATAACTGACTGCCGAATGCCGTCGCGGTGGCTCTCTTGCCACTGCGGCACTTTGCGAGGAGTCCGCAAATGTCTGCTTCCCTTTCTTGTCTGGGCTACGGCCTGGGTTTGCGCAGTGCCTACTACCAACAGATTCTTGAACAGTCGCCAGCCGTGGACTGGTTTGAAGTGGTCTCGGAAAATTTCATGGTCCAGGGCGGCAAGGCGCTGTACTACCTGGACGCCATTGCCGAACGGTATCCCGTGGTGATGCATGGCGTATCGCTGTCTATTGGCGGTCCTCATGCCCTCGATCCGCAGTATCTRCAACAGCTGAAACTTCTGGCGGAGCGAGTTGAACCGGCATGGATCTCCGATCACTTGTGTTGGAGCCGCGGCAATGCCCATCAACTCCATGATTTGTTGCCGCTGCCCTACACCGAAGAAAGTCTTTATTACGTGGCCGGCCGAGTGCGGCAGGTTCAGGACGTCTTGCAGCGTCCGCTGGTGCTGGAAAACGTCTCCAGTTACGTGCGCAGCGCTGGCGACGAATTCAGCGAATGGGAGTTTCTTGATGCGCTCAGCCGGTTGAGCGACTGCGAGCTGTTGCTGGACATCAACAACGTCTATGTCAGCTCCCGCAATCATGGCTTCGATCCGTGGACATTCATTCAAGGGCTGCCGGCCAAAAAGGTTCGACAGTTGCACCTGGCTGGCCACAGCGACCACGGCGATTACGTGATCGACACCCATGACCAGCCGGTGAGTGATCCGGTTTGGGCGCTCTATCAACAAACCCTGGRACACCTCGGGCCAGTCGCGACACTGCTGGAACGCGATGATCATTTCCCGCCTTTTGAAGAGCTACTTACCGAGTTGCAAAAGGCCCGGGCATTGGGTGATAGCGTGTTGACCCGGAGACTGAGATGCGCCTGAACGACTGGCAGCTGGCCTTTGAAACGTATCTGCTGGGTGAGCAGACAGCAGCCGATACCGCGCTAGGCGCGAGTCTTATGGGGGGGCCGACACTGGATGTGAGCACCGGGCTGGCGATCTATCACAACGCCTATCAGGCAAGGCTTCAGGAAGTTCTGCGCGGCGACTATCCGGTCATTTGGCATTGGCTGGGTGACGATGAATTCGAGCAGCTCGCGGCGGCTTACATTCGCCAGTGTCCGTCTGTTCATTACAGCCTGAGGTGGCTGGGTGAAGGGTTCGAGTCGTTTATTCGACAGCATTTAGTGCCAGAGCAAAGTGCAGCGCTGGGGGAGTTGGCGGCACTTGAGTGGGCATTCACGCTCGCGTTCGACGCGCCTGAAGGCGCGCCGCTGACGATACAGGACATGGCCGCCCTGAAGCCTGAAGACTGGCCGACGTTGCGGGTCAGCCCCAGCCCCTCTGTGCAATGGCTTGAGTGTGCTTTCAACAGTGTTGCGTTGTGGCGGGCAGTGAAGGATGAAACCGGGTTCCCCGGTAGTGCAGCGTTAGGGGCGCCCCAAGTATTGGTGATCTGGAGAGCGGGGCTGGTTTGTCATTACCGCAGCCTGGAACCTGCGGAGGCGGCAGCTCTAGACGGCTTGTTTCAGGGCGACTGGGATTTCGCTGAACTGTGCTCCGAATTAGCAGTCATCTATGGTGAGGATGCATCCCTTCAGGCTGTTACATGGCTGAAACAGTGGGTTCAGGACGGTTGGTTGCAGCCTCGAATCATAGAGAGCAGCTATTAAATCGATAGCCGGCTATTTTTCAAGGATGGACTACCCTCAAATCAGACGTCTGAAAATCAGGGGGATTATCCATGCTCGCGCAACTTCCACTGGCCTTACAGAATCTGCAGTTGCCGCTTCGCTTGCGACTCTGGGACGGCCATGAGTTCAACCTGGGGCCGACGCCCAGCGTCACCATTGTGGTCAAGGACCCGCACATGGTTACCCAGTTCACCCATCCGAGCCTGGACGCGCTGGGGGCGGCGTTTGTCGAAGGCAAACTGGAGCTCGAAGGCTCCATCAGCGACGTGATTCGTGTCTGCGATGAATGGAGTCAGGCGCTGATCAGCGAAGACGACGATGCGCAACCGGTGCGCCTGGTTCACGACAAGGAAACCGACGCCAAAGCCATCTCCTACCACTACGACCTTTCCAACGAGTTCTATCAGCTGTGGCTCGACAGCGACATGGCGTATTCCTGCGCCTACTTCGAGACCGGCAGTGAAACCCTTGAGCAGGCTCAACAAGCCAAGTTTCGCCACCTGTGCCGCAAGTTGCGCTTGCAGCCAGGGGAGTATCTGCTGGATGTCGGTTGCGGCTGGGGCGGGTTGGCGCGGTATGCCGCGCGGGAGTTCGGCGCGAAGGTGTTCGGGATCACGCTCAGTCAAGCGCAGTTGGATTTGGCTCGTGAGCGGGTGAAAGCCGAAGGCCTGGAAGACCAGATCGAACTGCAACTGCTCGACTACCGCGATCTGCCTCAGGACGGGCGTTTCGACAAGGTGGTCAGCGTCGGTATGTTCGAACACGTCGGCCACGCCAATCTGGCCGAATACTGCAAGACCTTGTTCGGCGCGGTGAAAGAGGGCGGTCTGGTGATGAACCACGGGATTACCGCCAAACACACCGACGGTCGTCCGGTCGGGCGCGGTGCTGGTGAGTTCATCGAGAAGTATGTGTTCCCCAACGGCGAACTGCCGCACCTGGCGATGATCTCGGCCGAGATCAGCGAAGCGGGGCTGGAGATTGTCGATGTCGAGAGCCTGCGCCTGCATTACGCGCGGACCCTGGACCACTGGAGCGAACGCCTGGAAGACAATCTGGAAGCCGCCGCCAAACTGGTACCGGAGCAGGCACTACGGATCTGGCGGTTGTATCTGGCGGGATGCGCCTATGCCTTCGCCAGAGGCTGGATCAACCTGCATCAAATCCTCGCGGTGAAAGCCCATCCCGATGGCAGCCATGAACTGCCGTGGACCCGCGACGACATCTACAACTAGAGAATCGGCGAAATAAGCCGGGCGATCCGCATGCCGACCTGTTGCAGGCGGTGGGTTTCCCGGCTTTCTTCTTTGGCGATTTCGTGAGCCTGGGCGAAATCGTGGTTGAGCATCTGCTCCACTTCGGCGGCAAACCCGCTGTCGACCGTCAGCAGCATCACTTCGAAATTCAGCCGGAACGAACGGTTGTCCATGTTGGCGCTGCCGATGGCGCTGATTTCGTCGTCGATCAGCACCACTTTCTGATGCAGGAAGCCGGGTTGATAACGGAACACGCGCACCCCGGCACGTACGGCTTCGAAGGCATAAAGGCTGGAAGCGGCGTAGACGATCCGGTGATCCGGCCGCGATGGCAACAGGATCCGTACATCCACACCGCGCAGCACCGCCAGTCGCAACGCGGCGAACACCGCTTCGTCGGGGATGAAGTAAGGGCTGGTGATCCACACGCGTTCCGTCGCCGCATGGATGGCTTCGACGAAGAATAGCGAACAGGTTTCGTAGGAGTCCGCCGGGCCGCTGGCCAGTAATTGGCAGAGCACGCCGTCATCCGGATAAACGTCTGGCAGGATCAGTGGCGGCAGCGAACGGGCCGCCCAGAACCAGTCTTCGGCGAAGGACTCCTGCATGCAGGCCACCACCGGCCCGCGAACTTGCACGTGGGTATCGCGCCAGGGCGCCAGGGGTGGTTTCTCGCCCATGTACTCGTCGCCGACATTGAGCCCGCCGACAAATCCGACAAGCCCGTCGACGACTACGATCTTGCGGTGGTTGCGGAAATTCACCTGGAAGCGGTTGAGCCAGCCGCTGCGGGTGGCGAAGGCTTTGACCTCGATACCGGCATCTCGCAATGGTTGCACATACTCGTGGGGCAGGGAGTGGCTGCCGATGCGGTCGTAGAGCAAGTAAATCGCCACGCCCTCGGCGGCTTTCTTCGTCAGCAGGGTGTGCAGGCGTTGGCCGATGCGGTCATCGTGGATAATGAAAAACTGGATAAGCACCGCTTCACGGGCGTTGCTGATGGCGTCGAAAATTGCATCGAACGTGGCTTGGCCGTCGATCAGCAAGCGCACATCGTTGTTTGCCAGGCATGGCATGCGCCCCAGCTTCGGCATGGCCCGCAAAGACGCGTAAGCGCTGGAGGCACGCGCAGCCAGTGCCTCTTCTACCCAGGGGCGCCAGTTCAGTTCGGAGATGGCCTTGCGCATTTCCTCGTTGGCTTGCCGTCGGGCCTTGATGTAACCATCGAAGGTGCTGCGACCGAAGACCAGATAGGGGATCAGCGTGAGGTAGGGAATGAACAGCAGTGACAGGGCCCAGGCGATCGAGCCCTGAGCGGTCCGAACGGTCAACACGGCATGGATGGCGGCGATCGAGCCCAGTGTGTGCAACAGTGCGATCAGATAACCGAATACATGCGGTCCGAAATAATCCATGGGGCAGCCTTGCTCCTTGAAGATTCAATGCTTAACAGACCATGTTCCGGGCAGAATGTCGCTATTTAATTGGCCCATGAACCGAAGCCCGTGGCCGACGTCTAACGGCCACTAATGATCAGGAGTTACTCGATGAACGTTCGTCTGCTGGGTTTGGCCATGGCGTTTGGTTTGGCACTTCCTGTGGCCGCTCAGGCACAGATGCTGCAACCGGGCT
>NZ_JBFTMK010000002.1:0-27849 GCF_056396965.1 Pseudomonas sp. 05N434 | reverse complement strand
GTGTAGGGATTGTGCGGGCATAAAAAAACGCCCTGAGTTCGTCAGGGCGTTTTCCAGGCTCTTCGGTTTAGTGCCCGCCGAGATAGGCGTTACGCACCTCCTCGTTCACCAGCAGCTCCTTGCCGGTGCCGGTGAGGCGGATCTGCCCGTTGACCATCACGTACGCCCGGTCCGACAGCTTGAGGGCATGGTTGGCGTTCTGCTCCACCAAAAAGATGGTCATGCCCGTCTTGGCCAGTTCCCGCAGGGTCGCGAAGATCTGTTTCACCACAATCGGCGCCAGCCCCAGGCTCGGCTCATCGAGCAGCAACAGCTTGGGGCGGCTCATCAACGCCCGGGCAATGGCGAGCATTTGCTGCTCACCACCGGACATGGTCATGGCCCGCTGGTTACGCCGTTCCTTGAGCCGCGGAAACAGCTCGAACATGCGCTCCATGTCCTCGGCGGCGTACTTGTCACCGATCGGGATGGTGCCCATCAGCAGGTTTTCCTCGACGGTCATGTCGGGGAACACCCGGCGGCCTTCCGGCGACTGAGCGATACCGTTGGAGGCGATGTAGTGGGACGACTTGTGAGTGATATCCACACCCTGATAGACGATTTGCCCGTCAGTCGCCCGTGGCTGACCGAAAATCGACATCAGCAGGGTCGACTTGCCGGCACCGTTGGAGCCGATCAGGCTGACGGTCTCCCCTTCATTGATGTGCAACGAGACTTTCTTCAGGGCCTGGATCGGTCCGTAGAACACGTCGATCTCTTTCAGTTCGAGGATCGGTTGACTCATACCAGTTCCTCTTCGTCGGCGCCCAGATAGGCGGCAATCACTTTCGGATCGTGTCGGATCGCATCAGGCCCGCCCTCGGCGATGACAACGCCGTGGTCCAGCACCACGATGTGGTCGGAAATGCTCATGACCATGCCCATGTCGTGCTCGATCAACACCACGGTCAGATCATGCTCGTCACGCAGCAGCCGGATCATCGCGCTCAGCGCTTCGGTTTCCTGAGGGTTGAGGCCGGCGGCCGGTTCGTCGAGGCAGATGATCTGCGGCCGGGTACACATGGCCCGGGCGATCTCCAGACGGCGTTGCTGACCATAGGACAGTTCACCGGCCAGACGGTTGGCGCAGTCCACCAGGTCCACCACTTCCAGCCAGTAGAAGGCGTGGTCCAGTGCATCGCTTTCGGCCTTGCGATAACCCTTGGTGTTGAGGATGCCGGCCAGCATGCCGCGGTTGACCCACATGTGCTGGGCTACCAGCAGGTTTTCCAGTACCGACATCTCCTTGAACAGGCGAATGTTCTGGAAAGTCCGCGCCAGACCGGCACGGTTGATCAGGTGCGTGCCACCGAACATCTTGTAGTGGAGCCGGCTGATGAAGCTTTTCGGCGAAACGAAATCGGTTGCCTTGAACGGCTCCCCGAGCATTTTGATGACGTTGGTCTTCACCCCACGGGTGTTGAGCTCGATATGCCCGCCGGACGCTTTATAGAACCCGGTCAAGCAGTTGAACACAGTGGTCTTGCCCGCGCCGTTGGGGCCGATCAACGCGAAGATCGAGTTGCGCTTGACCTTCAGGCTGACGTCACTCAACGCCTTGATGCCACCGAAGTGCATCATCAGGTTCTCGACCGAGAGTACGACTTCACTCATGGCGCTACTCCTTTACGCGGGGTCACACCGGTACGGCTGATCCGGATCAGGCCGCGCGGTCGCCAAATCATCATCAACACCATCAGGATGCCGAACAGCAGCACGCGATATTCAGCGAAGCCGCGCAGCAGTTCTGGAGCGACGGTCAACACGAATGCTGCCATCACCACGCCGATGGTCGAACCCATGCCGCCAAGTACCACGATGGCGAGGATCAATGCCGATTCGAAGAAGGTGAATGAGGTCGGGTTCACAAAGCCCTGATAGGTCGCGAAAAACACGCCGGCCAGGCCCGCTGTCGATGCGCCGATGGTGAACGCCGACAGTTTGACCAGTACGTGATTCAGACCCATGGAGCGACAGGCGATTTCGTCTTCACGCAAAGCTTCCCATGCGCGACCGACCGGCATGCGGGTCAAGCGATGCTTGATGTACAGCACGGCCAGCACCACCAGGAACAACACCGCATAAATGAAGTAGTACTTCACGTCCGGGTTGTAGGCGATGCCGAAGAACTCATGAAAAGGTACCCCGCCGTCCTTCGCCCGCTTTCCGAATTCGAGACCGAAGAAAGTTGGCAACGGCGCCGCCATGCCATTCGGGCCACCGGTCAGGGACAACCAGTTGTTGAGGATCAACCGGATGATTTCACCAAAGCCCAGGGTCACGATTGCCAGATAGTCGCCGTGCAGACGCAGCACCGGGAAACCCAGGATGCACCCCGCCAGCCCGGCAGTGATCGCCGCCAAAGGCAGCACCGTCCAGAAGCCCAGCCCCAGGTATTGGTAACCGAGCGCCAGGCCGTAAGCGCCGATGGCATAGAACGCCACATAACCCAGGTCGAGCAGGCCAGCCAGACCGACCACGATGTTCAGACCCAGGCCCAGCAGCACGTAGATCAACCCAAGGATGACCACGCCCAACAGGTAAGAGTTGGAGAAGAACGGGAATACCACGGCGACAACGATCACCAGCGGGACGACCCAGCGCAACCGGGATTTGTRATCAGGCGCCAGAACATGAACCCCGGAACCGGTGCTCTCGAAGCCTTCGAGAATTCTCAGGCCTTTGGGGGTTTGCAAGAACAGGCTCAGGGCAAAGCGGCCAGCCATGACAATGGCGACTATCCACGCCACGCGCGTCGGCTGCAGGTTGAAGCCGTAGCCGTCGAGGACCACACCAACAATCGGGCCGAACACAATCAGGGCGATGAGGCCGGCAAGAATCGCGTCAACCAGGCTTTTTTTGACATCAATGGTTTTAGTGGTTGAAGACATCGCTTACACCTTCGACACAAGAGGACGGCCAAGCAGGCCTTGAGGCCGAAAGACCAGAACAAGAACGAGCAGCGAGAAGCTGAAAACGTCTTTGTAATCCGAGTTGACCAGCCCCGAGAACAGCGACTCGGAGATCCCGAGAATGATCCCCCCCAGCATGGCGCCGGGCAGTGAGCCGATCCCGCCGAGCACTGCCGCAGTGAACGCCTTGATCCCGATGACGAAGCCTGCGTAGAAGTCGAACGTGCCGTAGTTCATGGTGATCAGCACACCGGCCAGGGCCGCCATCGCCGCACCGATGATGAACACGTAGGAAATCACCCGATCGGTGTTGATCCCCAGGATCGAAGCCATCTTGCGGTCTTGCTGGGTGGCGCGGCACATGCGGCCGAGTTTGGTGTACTTGATGACATAGGTCAGCAAGCCCATGCCGACGAATGCGGCAACCAGAATGAAGATTTTGGTGTAGGTGAGTTGAACGAAGCCGCTCCCGACTTCAACTCGCCATGCACCGGTCAGCAGTGTTGGTACACCCTGTTGACGGGCACCCTGACTGATCTGTGCATAATTTTGCAGGATCAGGGAAATACCGATGGCGCTGATCAGCGGTGCCAGTCGGGTGGAGTTGCGCAGCGGTTTGTAAGCGACACGCTCAATGACCCAGCCATACACCGCGGTGACGATGATGGTGAAAACCAGGGTGCCGAGCATCAGCAGCGGGAAGGATTCAATACCGAAGTAAGCCAGCAGAGCCAGACTGATCGCCGCGAGGTACGCAGAGATCATGTAAACCTCGCCATGGGCGAAGTTGATCATGCCGATGATGCCATAGACCATTGTGTAGCCGATGGCGATCAGGCCATAGACCGACCCGAGGGTCAGGCCGTTGACCAGTTGCTGCAGGAAAATACCATCCATAACGCAATCTCACGCACTTGAGAGACTGCACAGAAGCCGGGTGCGACGGACCGGGGTTCAGCCGCCGGCGCAACTCGGTTGTGTGCAGCTCTACGAGAAAAGACAGGTACTGCACGGACATGTTTCAGGACTGCCCGGCGCGCAAGGCGCCGGGCAGATCAACCGCTCATATCACTTCTGTTTTTCCAGCTGGTGGTATTTGCCGTCCTTGTCCCACTTGTAAACCACGTAGTCGGAGACTTTCAGGTCGCCCTTGCTGTCCCAGGTCTTCTCGCCCATGACGGTCTTGACCGGGTTGGCTTTCAGCCATTTGGCAGCGTCTTCGCCCTTGTTGGATTTGGCGCCATTGAACGCTGCGGCCAGGGTCTGGACCGAAGCGTAGGCGTACAGGGTGTAGCCTTCAGGTTCGGTGCCGGCCTTGCGGAAGGCGTCTACCACGGTCTTGCTGTCTGGCAGCAGACGTGGGTCGGCGCCGAAGGTCATCAGTACGCCATCAACGTTCTGTGGGCCACCGGCGGTGGTCACCAGTTCGTCAGTCACGATGCCGTCATCGGACATGAACTTGACGTCTTTGAGGCCCTGTTCACGCAGTTGCCGAACCAGTGGACCGGCTTCCGGGTGCAAGCCGCCGAAGTAGACGACGTCGGCACCGGCCGCACGGATCTTGGTGACGACGGCGCTGAAGTCTTTCTCGCCGCGAGTCAGGCCTTCATACAGCACTGGCGTTACGCCGCGCTTGATCAGTTGAGCCTTGGTGGCATCTGCCAAGCCTTGGCCATAGGTGTCCTTGTCGTGCAGCACGGCGACTTTCTTGCCCTTGAGCACGTCGACGATATAGTCGCCAGCCACGATACCTTGCTGGTCGTCACGCCCGCACATGCGGAACATGGCACTCAGGCCGCGCTCGGTCACCTTGGGGTTGGTGGAACCTGGGGTGATCGTGATGATGCCGGCTTCATCGTAGATCTCGGAGGCAGGGATGGTCGACGAGGAGCAGAAGTGACCTACCACACCAACGACTTTCTTTTCAGTCAGGTCTTTGGCGACCGTCACAGCCTGCTTCGGCTCGCAGGCGTCATCGCCTTTGACCAGTACGATTTTTTCCCCGTTGACACCGCCGGCGGCGTTGACCGCATCAGCGGCTGCCTGTGCACCCTTCATGTACTGCTCGCCAAATGCCGCGTTGGCGCCTGTCATAGGGCCGGCCACACCGATTTTCACATCAGCCTGTGCAAACGCAGAAACACCCAACGCAGCTGCCACTGCGAGGGCCAGAAAGCCTTTCTTGTAAAACGTCTGGGACATGAGGTGGTGCTCCAAGGTTTTTTTTAGTTGGCACTGCGACTTCACTGAATGCTCAGAGCAAGGGCCGTGCCATCGGTTTTTTATTCTGAAAAAAGTCGCTGCTTTCTTGTTATTTCGACTGTTTCGATCCCATTTTCATTGGGCGTGCAACCGTCTAAACCGCGGGAGGTGAAACCATTTATTTCAAAAGGCGCAACCCGCATGCGCCATCATTGCAACCGCAGCGCCAAACGATGTGCAACCTGCCTGTAACAGCCCGCGTCACCGAACTGCACACTGCCGGTGCACAACTGCTACAACCCGCACCATTACAGGCTAGCCGCTTCGCTGAAAAGCGCTGCTTCCAGCAACATATTTCAACAATCAGATCACGATCCGCAGGCACTGGCCCGCGTGATACAGCGAAAAACCGGCCTCATACAGGCAGCTTCGCAGCCCCACGCCCGCCAATGGCTGCATGGGTGCGAAGGGAATCGGCAGGGCTTGAGGATTTCCGTTACACAAGTAGTCGGCGAAGGCTTTGCCGACCACTGTGCCGGTGGTCACGCCTCGACCGTTGTAACCAGTAACGGCCACCAGACCCGGTGCCGGCTCGAACAGGCGCATCAAATGATCGGGGGTGAAGGCGATGCAACCGGTCCAGGTGCATTCCCATTCCACCGGTTTCAGGTAGGGGAAGTAATGCTGCTGAACCCGATCGGCCCAGGCTTTGAGGAACCAGGTCGGTTTCTGGTTGCCATTGCCGAGACTGCCGAGCAACAACCGCCCCTCGGCATCACGACGGATGCTGCTGAGCACTTGCCGGGTGTCCCAGGAACCCTGACCACCGGGCAGAATTTGCTGCGCGGCGTCTTCGGTCAGCGGCACCGAAGCCACTTGATAGTAATAACCGGGGAAGAAGTTGCGACGCAGCTCCGTCCAGTCGCCTTCGGTATAGGCATTGGAGGCGATCACCACCTGTTCGGCCAGCACCGAACCCTGGGCGGTCTGCACCGACCAGCGCTGGCCCTGACGTTCGAGTCGGGTCACCGGGGAATGATCGAACAACTGACCGCCAAGGCCGATAGCCGCGTTGGCCAGCCCCGTGGTGTAGGCCATCGGGTTGATCGTGCCGGCACGCCGGTCGAGCAGCGCGGCGGCGATCTTCCGGGTGCCCGTGGCTTGTTCGCAGGCAGCTCCGGTCAACAATTCCACCGGTGCCCCACGACGTTTCCATTGTTCTTCGCGACTGCGCAGGTCCGCCTCGCCACGCGCGTTGTGCGCCATGTGCAGCGTGCCTTCGCGGCGCAACTGGCAATCGATGTTGTATTTGTCGACCAGGCTGAACACCAGCGACGGCGCGGCTCCGAGCATACGGTTGAGCTGACTGCCGACCGCCTTGCCAAAACCGGCTTCGATTTCGTCCGGAGGAATCCACATCCCCGCGTTGACCAGCCCGACGTTACGCCCCGACCCGCCATGGCCGGCGCGATGCGCTTCCAGCACACAGACACTTTTGCCTTGCTCCAGCAGATGCACCGCCGCCGACAGCCCGGTGAAACCGGCACCGATGACGCAGACATCCACCGTCACCTCACCCTTGAGCGCCGCATTGTCGGGCCTTTGCGGCGTCAGTTTTTCCCACAGACACTCTTCGCGTAACGGCATTGCCAGACTCCGAAAATGAAACCTAACCAACACACCATCGATCGTTCCCGCGCAGAGCGTGGGAACGATCGATCAACAGCTTGTCGCTTGCTGCTTAATCGAACGTAATCCCCTGAGCCAACGGCAATTCCAGCGAATAGTTCACGGTGTTGGTCTGGCGGCGCATGTACCCGCGCCATGCATCGGAGCCCGACTCACGACCGCCGCCCGTTTCCTTCTCGCCGCCGAACGCGCCGCCGATTTCCGCGCCGCTCGGGCCGATGTTGACGTTGGCAATGCCGCAATCGCTGCCCACCGCCGACATGAACCGCTCGGCTTCACGCACGTCGGTGGTGAAGATGCACGACGACAGGCCTTGTGGCACGGCGTTGTTCAGGCGCAATGCCTCTTCGAAATCGGTGTAACCGATCACGTACAGAATTGGCGCGAAGGTTTCGTCGCGCACCACATCGCTTTGTTCCGGCATTTCGACGATGGCTGGTGAAACGTAGTAAGCGTTGGGGAATTTGTCTTCCAGCTGACGCTGGCCGCCAAACACCCGGCCGCCTTCGCTCAAGGCTTGCTCCAGCGCGTCCTGCATGTTGTCGAAGCTGTGTTTGTCGATCAGCGGCCCGATCAGGTTGCCTTCCAGTGGATGGCCGATGCGCACCTTGGAGTAAGCGGCTTTCAGGCGGGTGACGATTTCTTCTTTCACCGATTCGTGGGCAATCAGGCGACGCAAGGTGGTGCAACGCTGACCGGCAGTGCCGACGGCGCTAAACAGAATCGCCCGTACGGCCATGTCCAGATCGGCGCTTGGGCCGAGGATCATCGCGTTATTACCGCCCAGTTCCAGAATGCTACGGGCGAAACGTGCGGCGATTTTCGGCGCCACTTCGCGGCCCATGCGGGTGCTGCCGGTAGCGCTGATCAGCGCGACACGCGGGTCATCGACCAGGGCTTCGCCTGCATCGCGACCACCGATGATCACTTGGCTCAGGTGCGGCGGGGCGTCGCTGAAGTTCTTCAGGACACGGTCGAACAGCGCCTGACAGGCCAGCGCGGTCAGCGGGGTTTTCTCCGACGGCTTCCAGATCACCGGGTTGCCGCAGACCAGCGCCAGCGTCGCGTTCCAGGCCCAGACGGCGACCGGGAAGTTGAACGCGCTGATCACGCCGACGATGCCCAGCGGRTGCCAGGTYTCGCGCATGKSGTGGCCRGGGCGYTCGGAGGCGATGGTCARWCCGTRCAACTGRCGSGACAGRCCGACSGCGAAGTCGCAGATGTCGATCATYTCCTGAACTTCACCCAGGCCTTCCTGAGTGATCTTGCCGGCTTCCCAGGAAACCAGCTCACCGAGATCGGCCTTGTACTCGCGCAGGATGTCGCCCAATTGACGAACCAGTTCGCCACGGCGCGGCGCCGGCACCTTGCGCCACAATTCGAACGCATGATCTGCGCGACTGATGTGCTGCTCGACTTCAGCGGCGCCTTCCCAGTTCACGGCGGCAATCCGACTACCGTCGATGGGCGAATGCACCGGCACTTTGCCGTTCTGGTACAGGGCCGGGTTCACACCAAGACGATCAAGCAATGCGGCAACCATGGGTCACTCCTCGAGCAGAAACAGAAAACGTGCAGCCGGATTTATTCGACTGATCTGACCTGTAGTTTTAGCGCTCCCGAGGTTCTCCAACAAACGACGATTAAGCGAGATATCATTCCGTTTATTCATGCTGCGAATCTGCCGGTAACACGCGTGCCACGTAGAGAGACAAGAACAAGGAGAACCGATGCTGAATAAACGCTACTTGCCGTCGATCACTGCGCTGCAGTGTTTCGAGGCCGTGACCCGGCATTTGAGCTTCACCCGCGCCGCCGAAGAGCTGAACCTGACCCAGAGCGCCGTGAGCAAACAGGTCGCGCAACTCGAAGAGTTGTTGCAGCACCTGTTGTTCCGCCGGGTGCGCCGACGCCTGCAAATGACCCCCGCTGGCGATTTGTATTTGGTGGAGGTGCGAAAAATCCTCACCCAAGTCGAAATGTCGACCCATTACCTGCGTTCCTACGGCGGAGACACCGAAGTCTTGCGCGTCTCCACGCCTCCGACCTTCGGCGCGCGCTGGCTGGTGCCACGCTTGAAAGGCTGGCGCCTGCGTCATCCGTCAATCCATCTGGACCTGTGCAGCGAACAGGAAGCCGACGACCTGCTGCAAGGTCGTAGCGACCTGGCGTTCTACTTCGGCCAGGGCTCACGGCCCGGCACCGAATGCCTGAAGCTGTTCGGCGAAGAGCTTGTTCCTGTGTGCGCCCCGGGCAGTCTGCCGGACACGCCGTTCACCGATCCGACCCAACTCACCGACCTGGTCCTGCTGCAAAACGCTTCCCGCCCCCAGGCCTGGCACGATTGGTTCGACAGCCAGGGCTACCACACCGAACACAGCTACCACGGCCCGCGTTTCGAAACGTTCTATATGTGCATCCGCGCCGCCCAAGTCGGCTGTGGTGTAGCGTTGCTACCGAAGTTTCTGGTGGAAGAGGAATTGGCCGACGGCAAGTTGGTCATTCCCTGGCAGCATGCAATGCCCAGCACCGACGCCTATTACCTGGCGTATCCGGAGCACTCGGCGGAAGTGCCCAAGGTGCGGGATTTTGTGAAGTGGATGCTGGAGCAGATGGACAATCCGAATGCACCGCAAAGTTGAAATATCACGCAAAACTCTGTGGCGAGGGGGCTTGCCCCCGTTGGGTCGCGTAGCGACCCCAAAACCTGCAATCGCGGTCCCTCAGACAGATCGCGCATGCGAAATTTACGACTGCTGCGCAGCCGAACGGGGACAAGCCCCCTCGCCACGGAAATCTCTAGCGTCTAAAAAATTGCTGGCAATCCTCACCGCTGATATGCGCCACTAGCCCCATTCRTTGAAACAGCTGCAACGTCGCTGCCACGGGCCGCGACCCGCCTGGAGACCCCGTTATGAGCGAGAGTGTGTTTGCCGATCGCATCGTGCAGAACCTGCTCGACACCGACTTCTACAAACTGACGATGATGCAGGCGGTGCTGCACAACTACCCTAACGTGGARGTCGAATGGGAGTTTCGTTGCCGTAACAGCGAGGATCTGCGCCCATACCTGGCGGAGATCCGTTTCCAGATCGAGCGCCTGGCCGAGTTGAGCCTGAGCGCCGATCAGTTGAGCTTCCTGGAGCRCATCAGCTTCCTGAAACCGGACTTCCTGCGCTTTCTCGGGCTGTTCCGTTTCAATCTGCGCTATATCCACACCGGCATTGAAAACGGCGAGTTGTTCATCCGCCTGCGCGGGCCGTGGCTGCACGTGATTCTGTTCGAAGTGCCGTTGCTGGCCATGGTCAGCGAAGTGCGCAACCGCTATCGCTACCGGGAAATCGTCCTGGAACAGGCCCGTGAGCAGCTCTATCGCAAGTTCGACTGGTTGACCGCCAACGCCAGCACCGATGAATTGTCCGAGTTGCAGGTAGCCGATTTCGGCACTCGCCGGCGCTTCTCGTATCGCGTGCAGGAAGAAGTGGTAAACGTGCTCAAGCACGACTTCCCCGGTCGCTTCGTCGGCACCAGCAACGTGCATCTGTCCCGCGAGCTGGATATGAAGCCGCTGGGCACCATGGCCCACGAATGGATCATGGCCCACCAGCAACTCGGTCCGCGGTTGATCGACAGCCAGATCGCCGCCCTCGACTGCTGGGTCCGCGAGTACCGTGGCCTGCTGGGGATCGCCCTGACCGACTGCATCACTTCCGATGCGTTTCTCGGCGATTTCGACCTGTTCTTTGCCAAGCTCTTCGACGGCTTGCGTCACGACTCCGGTGACCCGGTGCTCTGGGCGGAAAAGGCCATCGCCCACTATCACAAGCTGGGCATCGACCCGATGAGCAAGACCCTGGTGTTTTCCGACAGCCTGACGTTGCCCAAGTCTCTGGAGATTTTTCGGGCGTTACGTGGTCGGATCAATGTCAGTTTCGGCATCGGCACTAACCTGACCTGCGATATTCCGGGTGTCGAACCGATGAGCATCGTGCTTAAAATGACTGCATGCAACGGCCAACCGGTGGCCAAGATTTCTGATGAGCCTGGCAAGACTCACTGCAAAGACCCGAATTTCGTCGCCTATTTGCGACACGTTTTCCAAGTACCTGCCACCCTTTCCAGTACATCAAGCAAGGAGTGAATTCATGCAAGCCGTACAGCGTGAGATTGCTGAACAGCTCAAGGTCCAACCGCCGTTCGTGGATCAACTCGCCCTTGAGGCTGAAGTCGCCCGGCGAATCACCTTCATTCAGGATTGCCTGGTCAATTCCGGGCTCAAGACCCTGGTGCTCGGTATCAGCGGCGGCGTCGATTCCCTGACCGCCGGCCTACTGGCCCAACGCGCCATCCGTGAACTGCGTGAGCGTACCGGTGATAACAGCTACAAGTTCATCGCCGTGCGCCTGCCGTACCAGACGCAGTTCGATGAACACGATGCCCAGGCCTCGGTGGACTTCATCGCCCCGGACGAACGCCACACGGTGAACATCGGCCCCGCAGTCAAATCCCTGGCCGGCGAAGTGGCAGCCTTCGAAGGCAAAGAGGCCGTCTGGGTGGATTTCGTATTGGGCAATACCAAGGCGCGGATGCGCATGGTCGCGCAATACACCATCGCCGGTGCGGCTCATGGCCTGGTGATCGGCACCGACCACGCGGCAGAAGCCGTGATGGGTTTCTTCACCAAGTTCGGTGACGGCGCCTGCGACCTCGCACCGCTGAGCGGCCTGGTGAAAAACCAGGTCCGGGCGATTGCCCGCAGCTTCGGCGCGCCAGAGTCGCTGGTGGAGAAAATCCCGACCGCCGACCTCGAAGACCTGTCGCCGGGCAAACCGGACGAAGCATCCCACGGCGTGACCTACGCCGAGATCGACGCCTTCCTGCACGGCGAACCGGTGCGCGAGGAAGCGTTCAAGATCATTTGTGATACGTACAAGAAAACACATCACAAGCGTGTGATGCCGTTCGCGCCTTGATTCTGTCCCCTGTAGAAATGAGCACAAAAAAAGCGTCCCGGGTGGACGCTTTTTTTATGCGTTTGAATCGATTACTTCAGTGTAACCGTGCCTTTCATCATCGAGATGTGGCCCGGGAACGAGCAGAAGAAGCCGTATTTTTCGGCTGCATTGAGCTTCGACACATCGATGGTCAGAGAGTCCTTTTCGCCAGCGCCGATGACTTTGGTGTGAGCGATGACACGGGTATCACCTTCTTTCAGGTAATTCTTGTCGATGCCAGCCGACAGGCCGTCGGTGGCGATCGGCTGCATGTCAGCCTCTTTGCTGATCACCAGGTTATGGCCCATGACGTTTTTTGGCAGGCTGCCGGAGTGGGTCAGTTCAACGGTGAAGGTCTTGCAGCTTTTGTCGATTTCAATGGCCTTGGTGTTGAAGGACATCTGATCGGTGGAGTCGATGGTCGTTTTGCACTCGGCAGCCATCAATTGGCTGCTGGCCAGTGTCAGCAGGGATACCGCAACAAGTTTGGCAAACATGGTGAATCTCCAAGGCAGGGTTAACAAAAGTGCGAATGGACAGAAGACTGCCTGAAATCTTCGCAAGTTCCTATGACCTGAATCAAAAATTGTATACAACTTTCGGGCTATGACCCCCATCGAAACAATCTACCAGCCAGACGTCTGGGACGGCCCTATCATCAGGGCCATCATTACTCACCTGGAGCGCCTGTCATGTCTTTCAGCAGCTTGTTGAGCAGTTTGTTGGCCGCCTACGCCTGTGGCGCCAGTGGCACTTACGAAACACCTGAACGCGCGGTTTAACCCTTGGAACGATGCGAGCCTGCCTTTACTCTGTGGTCCTGATTGACCATGGAGCAAGGCATGTCTTTAACGTCCGTTTGTGTATTTTGCGGTGCCAGCACCGGCACCAATCCGGCTTATCGTGAGGCGGCTGTCGCCCTGGGGCGAGCATTGGCCGAGCGCAATCTGACCCTGGTCTATGGCGGGGGCGCCGTCGGGCTGATGGGAATTGTGGCAGATGCCGCACTGGCGGCCGGCGGCGAAGTGATCGGGATCATTCCGCAGAGCCTCAAGGACAAGGAAATCGGCCACAGCGGCCTGACCCGCCTGGAAGTGGTCGACGGCATGCATGCGCGCAAGGCGCGAATGGCCGAGCTCAGCGATGCCTTCATTGCCCTGCCAGGCGGTCTGGGCACGCTGGAAGAGCTGTTCGAAGTCTGGACCTGGGGCCAGCTCGGTTATCACGGCAAACCGCTGGGTTTGCTGGAAGTGAACGGTTTCTACAGCAAGTTGACGTCTTTTCTCGATCATATCGTCGGCGAAGGCTTCGTTCGCGGGCAGCACCGTGACATGCTGCAAATGAGCGAATCACCGCAAACCCTGCTCGATGCACTGGACGCCTGGCAACCCTCGGTACCGCCAAAATGGACCGAGCAAAAACCCAGCTAACGGCTCGGTGCCGATACAGGGCAGAATATGCGCCGCTCAACCTCACCTTCGACCCCAGAGGATCGCCCATGGCTAAACCTAATTATTCCTTCGCCAAACGTCAGAGAGACTTGGCCAAGGAGCAGAAGAAAGAGGAAAAGCTTCAGCGCAAGAAAGCTACAGCTGAAGAAGAAGCAGCAGCACTGAACCCGGATGCAGAAGGTGAAGTGGCGGCAGAAGATGATGTTGAAGCACCGAAAGATCAGGCGCCCGACGCCTGAGACCCTCAGGGCCCGATGATCTGATCAGGCCCACCGGATCTGTGTCCAGGGTCAGCAACGATGTTGCTGGCCCTCACAGGCCAATTTGAAACTCTCCTCCAAAAAACACATTCCCGCATGGGGTCTGCGCTATTCCAATGGCATCACTGTCACCCGAACTTCGGGATCATGGCTGCCACCGCCCAGAATCACCCCGCGCAACGGCGACACATCGGAAAAGTCCCRGCCCCAGGCCAGGGTGATGTGCTCCAGCGCCGGTTGCACATTGTTGGTCGGGTCAAAATCCACCCAACCCAGCACCGGGCAAAACACCGACACCCACGCATGCGACGCATCGGCGCCGATCAGCCGCGGCTGGCCCGGTGGGGGCTGTGTCAGCAGATAGCCGCTGATATACCGCGCCGCCAACCCACGGGAGCGCAGGCACGCGAGCATCAAATGCGCGAAGTCCTGGCAAACCCCACGACGCCTCTCCAGCACTTCCACCAGCGGCGTCGCCACTTGGGTCGCCTCGGCGTCGAAGGTGAACTCGCTGAAGATCTTCTCCATCAACGCTTGAACACCCAGCAGCAATGGCCGGCCAGCAGGAAAGCAACTTTCGGAGAACTCGACGAAACTGCGTTTCAAATGCACGTAGGGCGATTCGAAGCGGTAACGGCAGGCTTCCAGCAACGCAGGCAAGAGTGGCTGACTGCTGTAGGTCAGCGCGTTGCAGGTCGCTTCCCAGGCCGGCGATTGATTGAAGTCCAGTGACGGCCGTTCCAGCACTTCGACGGTGAGCCGAGCGTTGACCAGCAACTCATCGTGGGGGCGCTCGAACGCCAACCGGGTCAGCGGATTGCCGAACACATCCAGCTCATCCCGGCGTGAAGTCGGCTGGGGACTGATCTGCAACTGCTGCTCGGTGCAGCGCTGCCAGGCACAGGCCCGCGGCCACAGATGTGCCAGTTGCTGGGCCAGGGACACCGGGCTGTCGTAGTGATAATGGGTGTCGTGGAAGATCTGGTAATGGGCACTCATCAGACGGACACCGTGCGCTGGCTGACATCATCGACATGGGCGAAATGGCGCAAGGCCAGGCGATCCGACACCTGTCCGCTGGCATCGGCAATCTCTTGCAGCAGATCCGCCAGCCCCTCTACGGCGGCATGAACACTGGCCTCGCCGAACAGCGAGTTCTCCAGGCAGCCCAGATCGAAGTGCGCCAGCCGCTCCACCAACTGCAGCAGACCTGTTTCGCGCGGCGCGCCGAAGTCGTCATTCAAGCGCTTCAACGTACGGGTCACCAGTTTCAACTGGAACAGCACCGCGTGCGGGTTTTGTTCATCGAGCAGCAACAGGTCGAGCACCGGGATCAATTGCGCCACCGCCAGGTACCGCGAGCGGTAGGTGATGCTGCTGTTACCCAGTTCCAGCAGCCATTCCAGCCCGGCCTGATCGAAAGCCCCGGCACCGCGCAAAAACGCCGCCAGACTGCCGCTGAGAAATTGCAGCCGTTCGATCCGCCGACCGATCATCAGGAAACGCCAGCCTTCGTCCCGGGTCATGTCGTCGAGGGCAAAGCCGGACAGCGCCGCCAGCGACATTACCAACCGGTTGAGGAAGTCCAGCAACTCGCCGAAATCCGGCTCTTCGGTTTCCAGCTCCATGGCCTCGCGCTGCAACTCCACCAGCGCTTGCCAGTTCTCTCGCGAGAGCTTGCCGCGTACTTGCGACGCCGCCCACTGCAAACGCTGTAGATTGGAACGCAGGCTGAACGGCCAATCATCGCCGAGCAGCGCCGCCAGCAATCGCTGCGGCAACTCACCCTCCTCCGGCAACAGATTCAGGCGTTCACCGAGATCGACCGCCGCCTCCAGGGCTTGCGGGTCATCGCCATCGACATAGCGCGCGAGCATGACCCGCAGCAGCCGCGCGCTGTCATCGCAGCGCTCGCAATAACGGCCGAACCAGAACAGGTTCTCGACCACCCGCGATGGCAGATACGGATCACGACGTACCAGATCGTGAACGCCAATGTTGCGCTGGGCTTTCCATTGTTCGCCGCTGGGTGGGCGATCGCCCAACACCCAGGTGTCTTTGCTCGCGCCACCGCGTTGCATCGACACCGCTTCGGCATCGGCCTCGGCGGCAACCCGGGTCAGGCCACCGGGCAGCACTCGATAACCCTCCCGACTGGCCACCGCATACACGCGCATGCCGATGGCTCGCGGTTGCAACTGTCCGCCTTCGGCCTGCCAGATCGGCGCCTGGGACAGTTGCGCCAATTCTTGCGCAACATAGGCATAAGGCCGTGCCTGCATGCGCTCAGCCAGAGCCTGGCGCTGTTTTTCACTCAAATCACGCCCAAACACCGGTGCAAAGCTCTGCGACGGAAACGCCGGCTTGATCAACAGCTCCGGCAGTTTTTCCAGGGCCTGGGCCAGCACCGGCGCTTCGCCGCACCACCAAGTTGCGATGGACGGCAGGATCAACTCTTCACCGAACAGGAATTGATTGATTTTCGGCAGGAAGCCCAGCAAACCCGGCGACTCCAGCACACCGCTGCCGAGGGCGTTGGCCACCAGCACCCGGCCCTGACGCACCGCTTCGAGCAGCCCCGGCACGCCAAGGGCCGAGTCGGTGCGCAGCTCCAGCGGGTCGCAGAAATCATCGTCGAGCCGACGCATGATCGCGTGAACCCGGCGCAACCCGCTCAAGGTTTTCAGATAGACCGTGGCATCGCGCACGGTCAGATCACCGCCTTCCACCAGTGGATAACCGAGCTGACGAGCCAGGTACAAGTGCTCAAAATAGCTTTCGTTGAAACGCCCCGGTGTCAGCAGGACCACCAGCGGCGCTTCATCGTCGCTCGGCGCCTGCCGGGCGAGTGTTTCCTGAAGTGTGCGGAAGAACCCGGCCAGGTGCCGCACCTTCAAGTCGCGATACAACTCGGGGAAGGCCCGGGACACGATGGTGCGGTTTTCCAGGGCGTAACCGGCACCGGAGGGTGCTTGAGTCCGGTCGGCGGTCACCCACCAGCGACCGTCAGGCGTGCGCGCCAAATCCACGGCATACAGATGCAKAAAGGCCCCGTCGGGCGGTGCGATGCCCTGGCAAGGCCAGAGGAAGTTGTTATGACCGAACACCAGTTCAGCCGGCAGCAGGCCTTCGGCGATCAAGCGTTGAGGACCGTACAGGTCCGCCAGCACAGCATTGAGCAAACGCGCCCGTTGAGCGATCCCGGCCGAAAGCTGCTGCCACTCATCGGCTGCAATCACATGAGGCAACAAATCCAGCTCCCATGGCCGATCAGCGCCCTTGGGGTCGGCGTAGACGTTGTAGGTCACGCCGTTTTCCTGAATCTGTCGGGTCAGCAGCGCCTGACGCTGCACCAGTTGCGCTGGCGTGCTGCGTTGCAATTGATCGAACAGCCGCCGCCAGTGCGGGCGCACGGCGCCGCTGTTGTCGAGCAGTTCGTGATAGGTGCCCGCAGTCAACGGGTAGCAGTCAAGCAGGTCAGGCATGGAAAGCTCGTCAGACAGCAAAGAACGGTCAGACTAACGCAGGCTCATGACGCCCGGATAGACGAAAAATCCGAGCGTCGCGTACGGTTTAAAAGCGTCGCAAATCGAGTGTCATCGGCAGCTCGTCGTTGATTTCCAGTTTCGGTACAGGAAGTTTCCCAGGCGTGTGTCCGATGCGGAAGAAACGCGCCATCCGCCGGCTCTCGGCTTCATTGGCGTTCACCGGCAGGCTGTCGTAGTTGCGYCCGCCCGGATGGGCGACGTGGTACTGACAACCACCCAGCGAACGCCCCATCCAGGTGTCGAGCAAGTCGAACACCAGCGGTGCGTGGACCGGGATAGTCGGTTGCAGACAGTTGTACGGTTGCCAGGCACGGAAACGTACACCGGCGACGAACTCGCCGACCCGACCGGTAGGTTGCAACGGCACCGGGATGCCATTGCAGGTCAGCAGATAACGTTGCGGCGGCAACCCCGTCAGCTTGACCTGCAAACGTTCCAGGGACGAATCCACATAACGCACCGTACCGCCCGCGCTGCCCTCTTCGCCCAACACATGCCAGGGCTCCAGCGCCTGACGCAATTCCAGTTCGATACCGCTGACGGCGTAGTCGCCGACCTTGGGAAAACGGAACTCCAGATGCGCCGCGAACCACTCTGCCTGCACCGGATAACCGGCGGCATTCAGGTCGACGATCACATCGGCGAAATCCTGCTCGATAAAGTGCGGCAGCAAGAACCGGTCGTGCAGTTCGGTGCCCCAGCGCGCCAGTTTCGGCGGTGCATAAGGCTCGCGCCAGAACCGCGCCACCAGCGCCCGCAACAACAACTGCTGAGCCAGGCTCATGCGCGCATGGGGCGGCATTTCAAAGGCTCGCAGTTCCAGCAAGCCAAGGCGTCCGGTGGCGCCGTCCGGTGAATAGAGTTTGTCGATGCAGAACTCGGCGCGGTGGGTGTTGCCAGTCACGTCGATCAGCAAATTGCGCAACAAGCGATCCACCAGCCATGGTGGGCATTCTTCGCCCGGCTCCGGCATCTGGGCGAAGGCGATTTCCAGTTCATACAGCGAATCGTTGCGCGCTTCGTCCACCCGCGGTGCCTGGGATGTCGGGCCGATGAACAGCCCGGAAAACAGGTAGGACAAGGACGGGTGGTTATGCCAGTAGCTGATCAGGCTGCGCAGCAGGTCGGGACGGCGCAGAAACGGTGAGTCAGCCGGGGTCGCGCCCCCCAGGACGAAATGGTTACCGCCGCCGGTGCCGGTGTGCCGGCCGTCGATCATGAATTTCTCGGTGGTCAGCCGGGTCTGGCGCGCCTCTTCGTAAAGAAACTCGGTACGTTCCACCAACTCGTCCCAGGTAGCGGACGGCTGGACGTTGACCTCGATCACACCCGGATCCGGGGTAATGCGGAAGTTGCTCAGGCGCGGATCGCTCGGCGGTTCATAGCCTTCCAGCAATACCGGGCAATGCAGTTCCTCGGCGGTGGCTTCGATGGCGGCGACCAGTTCCAGGTAGTCCTCGACCCGCTCCAGTGGCGGCATGAACAGGTACAACCGACCTTCACGTGCTTCGGCGCAGAACGCGGTGCGGGTCAGCCAGTCGGCGGACTGGTCGATCTCGGGCACACGTTCGTCGGCCGTTTTCGGTTGAGCGTGATTCCGTAGCTGGTCGGTGTCCGGTAGCGCCGGGAAATCCTGATTCGGGTCCGTGGGATGAATGAATGGGTACTCCGCAGCTTTCACCCAAGGCTGCGAACCGAGCGGCAAGCGATAACCCAGTGGCGAATCCCCCGGCACCAACCGGCAGTGTTCCTCGCGCAGGTACCAGCGACCGCTCTGCCATTGATCGCCCTTGGCGGTGCGCGCCAGCGGCAGGACCTGACCGATGACCTTGTCCAGGCCTTGGCTGAAGACTTTGCGCAGGCGCRCACGCTCCAGAGGTTCTTCCAGGCGTGAGTCTTCGGCGCTGACGTTCTGCGGCAACGTTCCTTCACGCCAGAGGTAATAGAAATTGTCTTCGTAGGCCGGGAACACAAAGCGTGTCGGAATTTTCAAGCGTTCGGCGACACTCGCCAGGAAACGCCCGGCCAGTTCGCCATCGGCGCCGTAATCTTCCCGCTCGTCGGCAATCAGCGCGCTGTTGTGCCAGATCGGCACGCCATCGCGGCGCCAATAGCAGTTCAGCGACCAGCGCGGCAGTTGCTCGCCGGGGTACCACTTGCCCTGACCGAAATGCACCAGGCCCTTGGGCGCGTAATGCTTGCGCATGCGCTGGAACAGTTCGGCTGACAGCCGACGCTTGTCTGGCCCGAGCGCGGCAGTGTTCCACTCGGCGCCGTCCGGGTCATCGATGGAAACGAACGTCGGCTCGCCGCCCATGGTCAGGCGCACGTCACCTTCGAGCAAATCAGCATCGATCTGCCGGCCCAATGCCTGAATCGCCAGCCATTGGTCTTCGGTGTAGGGTTTGGTAACCCTTGGCGCTTCCCAAATCCGCTCGACCGACATTTCGTGGGTGAATTCGCACTCGCACGGTTCCACCAAACCACTGATCGGTGCCGCAGAGGATGGGTCGGGGCTGCACGCCAACGGAATGTGTCCTTCACCGGCAAACAACCCTGAGGTTGCGTCCAGGCCGATCCAGCCGGCACCGGGCAAATAGACTTCGCACCAGGCATGCAGGTCAGTGAAATCCACTTCGGTACCCGAGGGACCGTCGAGGCTTTTGACGTCGGCGGTCAGCTGGATCAGGTAACCGGAGACGAATCGCGCCGCCAGGCCGAGGTTGCGCAGCAATTGCACCAGCAACCACGCCGAGTCGCGGCAGGAGCCGGAGGCCTGTTCGAGGGTGTATTCCGGAGTCTGTACGCCCGGCTCCATTCGAATCAGGTAACCGATGTCTTCGCTCAGGCGCTGGTTGATCGCGACGAGGAAATCCACGCTGGGCAGCGGCGTGCGGTCGATGCCGTCCAGATAGGCCTTGAATGTCGGCGTCAGCGGCAAGGTTTCCAGGTACGGCGCCAGCTCTTTGCGCTCATCCGCTGCATAGGCGAAAGGGATCTTCTCGGCGTAGGGCTCGAGGAAGAAGTCGAAGGGATTGAAGACTGCCATCTCGGCCAGCAGGTCGACCTCGATCCTCAGTTCATCGGTTTTCTCCGGGAACACCAACCGCGCCAGGTAATTGCCCTGAGGGTCTTGTTGCCAGTTGATGAAATGCTGCTCGGGCGAGACTTTCAGCGCATAGGACAGTATCCGCGTGCGGCTGTGGGCAGCCGGGCGCAGGCGAACGATCTGCGGACCGAGCTCGACGGCGCGGTCGTAGCGGTAATGCGTGACGTGATGCAATGCGACATGAATCGACACGGCGGCCTCCTGCGAGCCAGGGCATAGACACAAAGCGCGCAAGACTTATGCCAGAGCGGCGGTCATTGCGCTTTATCAACAGACCCGGTGCAGTACAGCACCAAAACGGCGCCGTGGCCGCGGTTATGGTGCGAGAGTTGCACATATTTGTGGCGCACGTGTGAAGGGCGGGGCCCGAATCTACCCAACTAACGGGCTTTGTGCTTTGCAATAACAGCTTGGCGCAAGTGACGTACTTCAAGCAGCTTCTGGCGCATCTCGCGGTGACGCTTGCTGTTGAGCAGCAATAGCGCCAGCAATGGGAACAACAACGTCACAGCATAAGTCAGGGGATGCACCTCATATGCAATGGTGGGCAATACCCCAAGAAAACAAAGGGCCAGAAGCACAACCAGAGGCCGCACCCAATGCGGACGACCGCGCGCGACCATGAAATGGCAGTGCACGACAATGAGGGTCAGCGCGATCCCCCCGAAAAACGAGTACTTGGTGTTGTCAGCCAACGGAAGGCTTCGAAAATAGCTTTCGAAAAACAAAGGCACCGCAAAGACCAGGGTAAAAATTGACGCGAATATTGCCCCCATGAAGACCGGGAAATACTTCGATAGAAAATTGCGAATGCTGGGCAGCTCATTCATTGCTCAGCCTCCTCGTACAGACCTACGGCAATGGTGCGGACATTCCCCGAAATTGCACTGCCGGTAAAACCGATAGCGGCGCCCAAGGCGTCTTTTATCTGAGTGACCGTTGCATTCTTGACCTCGGTGGGTGTGAAACGCTTGGGCAATTCGCCCGACAACTGCTTCAACTTGATCATCTTCGACGTCAAGCGCGGGTCGTTGATGCTCAATAGTTCTTTGGTCAGTTTGGCACGCTCCTGTCGATTCAGCCCCCTGAGCACTTCCCTGACACTTTTCCCGGTCGTGGCCTTATTCAGCCTGACCAGTTTGAGCGCTGTCAGCGTGGATGCGCCTACCCCGACCAAGGACGCAGCATCCAGCGCAATCATGGTGTACTGGTACCACTCTTCGCTGTCGAGCTCATCGTTACGGGCGGGGTTGACGATCTCATTGCGGGTCCGATAGCCGCTGGCAAAACACTGCACTGAGCTGGCAGCCGCAGCGGTATAACCGAGCGCAGCGACCACCGTACTTGCCCCTGCCGAAAACGGAATAGCCACGGAACCACTGAGCACTACGATCCAGCCGATCACTGCACCCGCGCACGATAAGCTGGTGTTGACTGCCTCACCAACCAGGCGCGATTCGCGCGGATTGTCCTGCACCTGCTGGGCGAATTGCGCAGGCGCAATGTACTTCTGCGCCTCGCGCAAAATGATCCGCTTGGGCTTGATGCTGCAAATCGGCTTGAACTCGCGCAGGGTCACTACGTTGAACTCAGCGTCAATGTACACCACGCCCGCGCCGACGATTCCGGGGTCGGCGTCAATGGCGGCGAACAGGCGTAGCAGGTTGATCTGGCTTTCGATGCGTTGGCGGGCCATGAACTGGGAGGGGCTGTAATCCATGCCGATGCCCGGTAAGGGGTTGCTCATGTGAATCGTCCTTGAGAATCGGGGGTGAGATCTTTATTGCCCGTGCCGCCGTCATCGCGGGCGAGCCCGGCTCCCACAGGATTGGGCGTTATACAGGGAAATCGGTTGTCCGGGCAGCCGTTGAAGTGCGCGCCACCTTAGMAAACAGGCCGCACACTCGCTAGAAAACAAAACGCCAGCACTAAGGCTGGCGTTTTGCGATATGGCGCGGAGATTAACGCGGCACGACCGGCTTGCGCGCAGGCTTCGGCCCCTTGCCTTTGGCCGCGTCCTTACGCTCCTTGGCAGCCTGCTGGTTGCGGGCGAATGCCGCCGCCTTGGCCTGTTCACGCTTGTCCCACGGGTTACCGCCATCGCTGGCACGCGGTGGCAGGCCGGTGTGCTGGGTCAGGATCTTGGTGGTCGTTTCCTTGGCCACTTTGTGGCTGCCAGCCGGCGTCGAGTTCTTGCGACGGGCGCTCTGATAGCTGTCGGTCGCTGGCTGATGCAACGGGATCAACTGGTTCTTGCCCGGCCCGATCAGGTCGGCGCGGCCCATGCGGGTCAGCGCTTCACGCAGCATCGGCCAGCCTTTCGGGTCGTGATAACGCAAGAACGCTTTGTGCAGGCGACGCTGCTCTTCGCTCTTGACGATAGTCACGCCGTCGCTCTTGTAAGTGACCTTGCGCAGCGGGTTCTTGCCCGAGTGGTACATCGCGGTAGCGGTGGCCATCGGCGACGGGTAGAACGCCTGCACCTGGTCGGCACGGAAACCGTTGCCCTTGAGCCACAGGGCCAGATTCATCATGTCTTCGTCGGTGGTGCCCGGGTGAGCGGCGATGAAGTACGGAATCAGGTACTGCTCTTTCCCGGCTTCCTTGGTGTACTTCTCGAACATGCGCTTGAACTTGTCATAGCTGCCGATGCCCGGTTTCATCATCTGGTTGAGCGGACCTTCCTCGGTGTGTTCCGGGGCGATCTTCAGGTAACCACCGACGTGGTGGGTCACCAGCTCCTTGACGTACTCCGGCGACTCGACCGCGAGGTCGTAGCGCAAGCCGGAGGCGATCAGGATCTTCTTCACGCCCGGCAAGGCCCGGGCGCTGCGATAGAGCTGGATCAGCGACGAGTGATCGGTGTTGAGGTTCGGGCAAATGCCTGGGAACACGCATGAAGGCTTGCGGCACGCGGATTCGATTTCCGGGGTCTTGCAGGCGATGCGGTACATGTTCGCGGTCGGGCCGCCGAGGTCGGAAATGACGCCGGTGAAACCCGGAACCTTGTCGCGGATCTCTTCGATTTCGCGAATGATCGACTCTTCGGAACGGTTCTGGATGATCCGGCCTTCGTGCTCGGTGATCGAGCAGAAGGTGCAGCCGCCGAAGCAGCCACGCATGATGTTCACCGAGAAACGAATCATCTCGTAGGCCGGGATCTTTTCCTTGCCGTACGCCGGGTGCGGAACGCGCGCGTAAGGCATGCCGAACACGTAGTCCATTTCTTCGGTGGTCATCGGAATCGGCGGCGGGTTGAACCAGACGTCTACCTCGCCGTGCTTTTGCACCAGAGCGCGGGCGTTGCCCGGATTGGTTTCCAGGTGCAGCACGCGGTTGGCGTGAGCGTAAAGCACCGCATCGCCACGGACTTTTTCAACCGACGGCAGACGAATGACGGTCTTGTCGCGAGTCATTTTCGGGCTGGCCAGGATCTGTACGACCTTAGCCTCGCCAGGGTCTTCAACCGGCCCCTTTTCCTGCTCGATGGCGCAGGCGGCGGTGTCCTGGGTGTTGACGTACGGGTTGATGATCTTGTCGATCTTGCCCGGACGGTCGATGCGCGTGGAATCGACTTCGTACCAGCCTTGCGGCGTATCACGGCGGATGAACGCGGTGCCGCGCACATCGGTGATGTCTTCGATCTTGTGGCCGTAGGACAGGCGCTGGGCGACTTCGACGATCGCACGCTCGGCGTTGCCGTAGAGCAGGATGTCGGCGCAGGCGTCGATCAGGATCGAGTTACGCACCCGATCCTGCCAGTAATCGTAGTGGGCGATGCGGCGCAGGGAGGCTTCGATGCCGCCGAGCACAATCGGCACGTGCTTATAGGCTTCCTTGCAGCGCTGGCTGTAAACCAGGCTCGCGCGGTCCGGACGTTTGCCTGCCAGGCCACCGGGGGTGTAGGCGTCGTCGGAACGGATTTTCTTGTCGGCGGTGTAGCGGTTGATCATCGAGTCCATGTTGCCGGCCGCGACACCGAAAAACAGGTTCGGCTCGCCGAGCTTCATGAAGTCGTCTTTGGACTGCCAGTTCGGCTGCGCGATGATCCCGACGCGGAAGCCCTGGGCCTCCAGCAGCCGGCCGATGATCGCCATGCCGAACGACGGATGGTCGACGTAGGCATCACCGGTGACGATGATGATGTCGCAGGAATCCCAGCCGAGCTGATCCATCTCCTCCCTGCTCATGGGCAGGAATGGCGCTGGCCCGAAACATTCGGCCCAGTACTTGGGATAGTCAAATAACGGCTTGGCTGCTTGCATGTCGATAACCGGTGTTGGCTTTCATTGAATTTCGCGGGCGCGGAATATAGCACAAATTTTGACCAATTCCGACGGCTATGGTCGGAAATCAGCGAGCGATATACGCAACCCCTGTGGCGAGGGAGCTAGCTCCCGCTCGACTGCGAAGCAGTCGCAACATATGCAAATACGGTGCACCTGAAACAGGATGACTCAGGTTTTGGGGTTGCTACGCAACCCAGCGGGAGCAAGCTCCCTCGCCACAAAGTCCCCGCGCAGGTTATTCATCGTCGTCGAAGTTGTAGCTACCCGGCGCCAGGTTTTCAAATCGGGTGTATTTGCCGATGAAGGCCAGGCGGATAAAGCCGATCGGGCCGTTCCGCTGCTTGCCGATGATGATTTCGGCAATGCCTTTGTGTTCGGTTTCCGGGTGATACACCTCGTCCCGGTAAACGAACATGATCACGTCGGCGTCCTGCTCGATCGCTCCCGATTCCCGCAAGTCGGAGTTCACCGGGCGCTTGTTCGGGCGTTGTTCCAGGGAACGGTTGAGCTGGGACAGTGCCACCACCGGGCAGTTGAATTCCTTGGCCAGGGCTTTCAGGGACCGGGAGATCTCGGAAATCTCGTTGGTCCGGTTGTCACCACTGGACCCCGGGATCTGCATCAGTTGCAGGTAGTCGATCATGATCAGACCGATCTCACCGTGCTCACGCACCAGACGACGGGTCCGGGCGCGCATTTCCGAGGGGCTGATACCCGCCGTGTCGTCGATGAACAACTTGCGATCATTGAGCAGGTTGACCGCCGACGTCAGGCGTGGCCAGTCGTCGTCTTCCAGGCGACCGGCCCGGACCTTGGTCTGGTCGATACGACCGAGGGACGACAGCATACGCATGATCAGCGATTCGCCTGGCATCTCGAGGGAGTAAACCAGGACAGCCTTCTCGCTGCGCAGCACGGCGTTTTCCACCAGGTTCATCGCAAAGGTGGTTTTACCCATGGACGGACGGCCGGCGACGATGATCAGGTCGGCCGGTTGCAGGCCACTGGTCTTCTCGTCGAGGTCGGTGTAACCGGTGGACAGGCCGGTGATCGAGTTGTCGGTGTTGAACAAGGTGTCGATGCGGTCGATGGCCTTGGTCAGCAGGTYGTTGACGCTGACCGGGCCGCCGGTTTTCGGACGAGCCTCGGCAATCTGGAAGATCTGCCGTTCGGCCTCGTCGAGAATCYCGGCGGCGGTGCGGCCTTCAGGGTTGAAAGCGCTGTCGGCGATTTCGGTACTGATGCCGATCAACTGGCGCAGGGTTGCCCGCTCGCGAACGATCTGGGCATAGGCCTTGATGTTGGCGACGGACGGCGTGTTTTTTGCCAGTTCGCCAAGGTAACCGAGACCGCCGACCTGAGACGTCTGACCTTCCTTGTCCAATTGCTCGGCCAGGGTCACGACGTCGATTGGCTGGTTCTGGTCCGCCAGCTTGGCGATGGCCCGGAAGATCAGGCGGTGGTCATGCCGATAGAAATCGCCGTCGGAGACTTGATCGAGCACGCGTTCCCAGGCGTTGTTGTCCAGCATCAACCCACCGAGCACGGCCTGTTCGGCCTCGATGGAATGCGGCGGCACCTTCAGGGCAGCGGTTTGCAGATCGTATTGCTCGGGAGCGGAGATATCGTTCATGGCCACTTGGTTTATTCAGGAGAAGCAGAGGTTGTGAAAATCAGGAACTGCAGAAAGACAAAGGGCACGACCTGTAAACAGGATCGTGCCCGATGTTACCGGCAAGCACCCGAGGGTGCCAGCCGACAAGTGCTGCTTAAGCTGCTACCACGACAACGCGTACGGTGGCTTCAACTTCGGCGTGCAGGTGCACGGCTACGTCGAATTCGCCTACGTTGCGGATAGTGCCGTTCGGCAGACGAACTTCGCTTTTTGCAACTTCAACGCCAGAGGCGGTCAGTGCATCAGCGATGTCGTGGGTGCCGATCGAACCGAACAGCTTGCCTTCGTCACCGGCGGTGGCAGTGATAGTCACTTCCAGCTCAGCCAGTTGGGCGGCGCGGCTTTCAGCCGATGCTTTACGGTCTGCTGCGGCTTTTTCCAGCTCAGCGCGACGCTCTTCGAACGCAGCCAGGTTGGCTGGGGTCGCAGCGGTAGCTTTGCCGTATGGCAGCAGGTAGTTACGACCGTAACCAGCCTTAACGTTCACTTTGTCACCCAGGTTGCCCAGGTTGGTGACTTTTTCCAGAAGGATCAGTTGCATGTGAAAATCCTCTTAACTTTTAACCTTCACCGTTCGCGCTATCGGCATCTTTCGGTGCCGAACGACCGCGAAAATCAATCAGGCTGTCGACGATGGCCAGAACCACCAGCAACGGATAGATCAGCTGCATGAACAGCAACAGCGTGACGTACAACCCCACCAGCCAGAACTTGGCCAGTCGCTTTTGCGCCACCAGCCCGTGAATCAGGGCCAGCCCGGCGAACACCAGCGGTACGCTGCACAACGGCGTCAACATGGCCATCTGCGGGCCAAGATTTGGCCCCAGAAGCATTAACGCCAGCAGCAACATCGCCGGTCCCAGCGGGATTCGGATGGCGCGAAACTCGCGACCAAAACCACCCGGGTTGTACAACAACGCCTGCCAGTAGCGCCCGACAATCAGGCTCAGCACACTGACGATTTGCAACAACGCCGCAATCAGGCCAGTCAGGACCGGTGCAATCAGGGACGCAAAGCGCGCTTGCTCGTCTACCGACAATTGCTGGTAGACCTCACCGAGTAGCGACGGCATGACTTTTATCAAAGCCTGCGCCAGCATCTCGATCTGGGGCGCAAAAGCCGCCCCCAGCACCACTGAAAACACCAATCCCATCGCTATGCTGACCAGCAGCACGCGGTTCCAGGACTCGCTTGCGCGCAAAACCAACGCAAGGCTCGAAGACCCCAGCAGCACCAGAAGTGCCCGTGGGTCGTCGAAGAAAAGCCACCAGATCAACGCCGGCAGCAGTCCCAGAGCAAGTACGCCAACGGCGTCCTTCAATCCGCGCCGCAGGAGCACAAGGCATCCAGCGGCAGCACCCAACCAATACAACAACGGCAATGTTGCGCATCCGGCCACTACCAGAGTGGCCTGCATACGGCCGCGCATGATGAACTCAGCTAAGGCGCGCATGCATTCAATCCTTTGCTACGTGTCGACTGCCCGGTCTCAGCGGCCGTGGCTGTCGGTGTAGGCCAGCAGGGCCAGGAAGCGGGCGCGCTTGATAGCGGTGGCCAGCTGACGCTGATAACGTGCTTTGGTACCGGTGATGCGGCTTGGAACGATTTTGCCGGTCTCGGATACGTAAGCTTTCAGAGTGTTGAGATCTTTGTAATCGATCTCTTTCACGTCTTCAGCGG
>NZ_JBFTMK010000001.1:0-32921 GCF_056396965.1 Pseudomonas sp. 05N434 | reverse complement strand
CCACTCTGGAAACTGGCGCGGTAGCGATACTTTCGCCAGATCGGCAGCATCAGCCGTTGCAGGCGATGGTGAAACAGGTCGAGAAAGTTACGGGTCGGGTTGCCGTCTTCGCTGTCACCCAGCGCTTGTTCGCCATAAAACGCAGGCAACGGCGAACCGGAGCCGACCAGGCCGATCAGGTTGAAACGCAGACGCGCGCGCCTCATCCCGTGTTCTTCGAAAAACTCCACGCGATCGACGTCGCTGCCAGGGAAACCCAGGCTCGGGTTGGCCTGGAATTCCAGCTGGTCGTACAGGTCGTCTTCGCTCAGGTGCGGGTGTGCATCGCGCAGCCGGTCAATCACCAGCAGCACGGCCTGAAACAGCGAGTACTCGCGTATTACCCGGGTCAGCCCGCTTAAAGCAGGGGCTGCAGGCCCATACGTGGTGTCCATTGGTACACCTCTCCCTGTGTGCTTTTTACCCGCAGCTCGTGGTACGAATTGAGACTGGCGTAAAGCGCGAAAAACTCGTTAAGAACCGAAGCGAACACGAACAGGTCGCCCTCCCCGATATACCCTTCCGGGTCGATGGTCAGCTCGGTGCGCAACCCGCGAACCGGCAACCCTCGGTGCAATCTGTCGACATGCTGGTGCTTGATCGACTTGAGCCCGCCCAGCAGGCGTTTGCTGACTTTTTCCGCGTGTTGGTCGTAGTAGCGCGGCAGGTCGTAGGTTTCGAGAATCACCTTCAACGCGTTGACGTCGGCCAGCGACAGATAGTTGAGCGACATGTTGCTGATCAGCTTCCAGAGGAAGTCGCGGTTCAGCGGCGGCGCGAAACTCGAGGTAGCCGGGGTGATATTGCGGAAACTCAAAAACTCCGGCGTCTCTTCGCAGGCCATGCGGATGTCGCCGAGCTTGAGCTTGCGCGGCAGGTTCTGGTTGGTGCACATCAGCTCGATCGACAGGGTTTCATGGGCTTCGGTGTGGCGGATGCCGAAGCTCAGGTAGGTGTCGAGGCCGTCGTGCAGCAACGACGAACGCTGGCGGATGCTGTAATGCGGACGGCTGTTGGGCACGTCGAAACTCGGGTCGTGCTCGAAGGATTCGAACGGCACGTACTCTTGATAACCGAGGCCGCCGGGCTTCCAGCCAGTCACGGTTTCCACCGAAAACACGCCGCAGTTTTCCAGGTCGTATTCGGCCGGCAGCAGCAGGTATTCGTCCTGCTTGCCGTCGAGGCGAATCGGCAGTGCATCGTGCTCGAACAGGTTGACGATCGGCGTGCAATAGAGCTTCACGTTGTCCAGGGTCGGACGCATCCGCATGATGCCGCTCTTGCGAATATCGAAGCGCAATTCAAGGCCGCGCATTTGCTTGAGGGTGTCTTCCGGCAATGCCTTGAGCAGGTCCAGACCGTTGATATCAACGAACAGGAATTTGTCCTGGAAAGCGAAATACTCCTGCAGGTAGCGATAGCCGCGGAAGGTGTTCAGCGGATACGGGATCAACGCTTCCTCTTCGGCAAAACCCACCGGCTGCACACGGTCGCCGGGCATCTTGAACGCCATCGGTTGACCGCTTACGCCGTTGATGGGCTTGCCGGCGCCGTCCAGCGGGATCAGCTCGATGCCTTCGAGGTTGCGCAACAGGCTCAGGTAAAGCATCTGGCTGATGTAACGCTCACCGGCAAAGTGCAGACGCAGACGGCTCAGCTCCAACTCGCCGAGGTGACCATCCGCGCTCATCTCCAGACGCAGGCTCAACAGCGAACCGTCACCCTTCACCGAGTAATTCAGCGCAGCCAGATCCAGCGGCAACACCTCGGTCGGGTAGCACGTACGGAAACGGCAGCGCACATCATCGACCGGCACACTCTCGACCGGCGTATCACGCTCAACCCTCAACGCCGGCCCGGAACGCTTCAACGGGTCGAACTGCAAAATGCTGAACGCCGGCAGCGGCCGCATGTAGTTCGGCCACAGCAACTGCATCAGCGAGTGGCTGAGCTCCGGCAACTCGTCGTCGAGCTTTTGGCGCAGACGGCCAGTCAGAAAGGCAAAACCCTCCAGCAACCGCTCCACATCCGGATCCCGCCCGGCCTGACCAAGGAAAGGCGCCAACGCCGGGCTACGCTCGGCGAAACGACGACCTAACTGGCGAAGTGCGGTGAGTTCGCTTTGGTAGTAGTGGTTAAAGGACATGGATGGGCTGCCTGGTTTTGAATTTGGGTGAGCTAGATACGTGTTTTTGCTCAGTGGTCATATTTATGCGGGAGGCAAATTCAGGAAATAGGTGCCAATGCCGTGCATCACCGGTATCGCCATCAAGACAATGAACGTCAGCAACCTATGAAGCTTCGAGTTACGGCTTTTATTGCGTAGCCCAGTCAGGGCTAGAATCAGCGATAAAATGGCCAACGTACCGAATAGGTCACTGTCAGCTAATACGGCCAGATAACCGCTCATCCCTTACATCCTCTTGAGTAAAACTTCCGTTGTAGAGCAGCAGCAGTTTCAGTGCCAAAACACCACAGAAAAAAGTCTGCATTCACGCAGGCGGTAAGTTGGCATAATAACTGCCAACCACTTCGAGCAATGTAATGGACACCAGACACAAAAAAGTCAAAACTCGGTGCCACTTTGAGTTTCTAACCCTAACAAACAAATTACCAATCGCCGCAAAAAAACAAAAAATCGCCAAAGTTCCAAACAAATCACTATCAGCCAACACTGCCAAATAGACGTCAAAACTCATTTTTTATTAAACCCCATGAAATTCCAACGATACAATTGGAAGTTTTTCAAAAAGTCTTCATCCGTAGAGCCTTTAGCCATATTTTTATAATCCCACCCAACAACCGCCTTCTCATAAAATCCTTTTTCAATCGACATACCCGCATATCCATCATTCTGCGGATCAGCCATGTTAGAGCCAATCAATCTCTGAAATGTTGTATTAGGGCGGGTACTCCAACCACTAGTATTACCCTGCCTGATGTCAATTCTGGAGGTATTAATTCCGACTACGACTTGGATATGGTGCGCAACATCTCCAGGACGATCAAGAGCCTGCGCAAGGATGTCCCCGGGCATCAGGCTTTCTACTGCATCCACAGCCAGAGTATTTTCACCCACTTCCTGCATATCCGGAGCACCATAGGTCAACATGACCATTTCGCTAAAGCCGTACATATTGGAAGCGTAACGATCATGCTGCGCTGCGGTGTAATTCTCCATATTCCGGTAAGTTCTAACACCCGTTTTCAGCTTTACCGGCAATCCACGCTTAGACGCAAATTCGCATAAAACCCTCAGAGCAAAGTCTTCACACGTAAACTTATTATTTTTTACAGCGCCGTTTTTATCCCAATATTTTTCATTGATCAGTTTTTCCGCAATCAATGGTGCTTCGTCGTGATAAGCAGCAATATCTGCATCCGTCCAGAAAGCAGTCGTTTTCCAGAATACTTTATAGGTAACTTTTTTCCCGACGGGATCTGACTTTGGAGTTAACGCAATTGACCGCGCCATCAAGGTAGACAAAATTTCGGCACTCATACCGACGCTCCATCAATTGCGGCGTGAAAGTCAAAAGTTTCACCTTCTTCCCCCCCTACCAACTGGGTTCTGCCCATTGCATCACTTTGCCCGGAGATAACTTCGCCTTTGGCGGTTGTAATCTGATAAGGAATATCCTGAAGTGGATTTCCATCCTGATCTTCCATCACAACATGCTGACAATGGGAAAACAGCATCAATGGAACCGGCGGAATAAACGGAACCGGCGTGTGAGAGTTCCCGATAATCACCGTCGAAGACCCGGCCGTAACTTTATTGCCATGAGCACCAACGGAGCCCACGGTCGCCGCCGGTTTACCGTTGATCAAAACAGTCGTTGCAAGGTCGCCAACCATCGCACCACCACACGCCGAGGCATCGCCTTGGCGGGCGGCCGCGAGGCCGTCGAAGAACACGTCGCCGGAACCGGCGGCGATCGGGTTGGTGCCGTGGCCGGGGAGCGGGCAAGCGGTGGGGTCGGATACGCGTGCTGCGGGTTTGCCGGACATCGGAGTCTCCTTAATTGACCTTTACTTGACCGCTGCCATCCAGGCGCGCGGCGAAACTGACCTGGCGCTTGAAACCATCAACTTCCAGCAGGCCTTCGATGCTGAAGGACAGGCGAAGCTGATCGTTGTCACGCGGCAGGGAGATGACACGCACGTTGCTCAGGCGCGGTTCGTAGGCTTCGATGAAGCTTTCGATGGCCCGGCGGGCCTGACTCAGGGAGTCGTGCAGGCTCAGGCGCATGTCATTGAGATCGGGTAGCCCGTAATCGGACAGCGTTTGCACGCTGCCCGCACGGGTGCTGAGCATCTTGGCCAGATGGGCAGCCACCGACGCCATGGCGGAAACCTCGCGGCTCCAGCCGACGCGTTTGTCCGCGTCGCCACCCAGGCGTTCGAAAAGGCTGCCGTATCCAGTCATGAGTCGCTCCGTTTACTCTTTGTCCAGCTTGCCAACCAGCGACAGGGTGAAATCGGCACCCATGTACTTGAAGTGCGGGCGCACGTTCAGGCTGACGCGGTACCAGCCCGGCTCGCCTTCAACATCGCTGACGATGATCTGGGCTGCGCGCAGTGGACGACGGCCACGGACTTCGGCGCTCGGGTTTTCCTGGTCGGCCACGTACTGGCGGATCCACTTGTTGAGTTCCAGCTCGAGGTCGGTACGTTCTTTCCACGAACCGAGTTGCTCGCGCTGCAGCACTTTCAAGTAGTGAGCCAGGCGGTTGACGATCATCATGTACGGCAGTTGGGTGCCGAGCTTGTAGTTCAGCTCTGCAGCCTTGCCTTCAGCGCTGATGCCGAAGAACTTCGGCTTCTGCACCGAGCTTGCGGAGAAGAACGCCGCGTTGTCGGAGCCTTTGCGCATGGTCAGGGAGATGAAACCTTCCTCGGCCAGTTCGTATTCACGACGGTCGCTAACCAATACTTCGGTAGGAATCTTGGTTTCGATTTCGCCCATGCTTTCGAAGTGGTGCAACGGCAGGTCTTCAACCGCGCCACCGCTTTGTGGGCCGATGATGTTCGGGCACCAGCGGAATTTGGCGAAGCTGTCGGTCAGCTTGGTGCCGAACGCGTAGGCCGTGTTGCCCCACAGGTAGTGCTCGTGGCTGTTGGCGACGGTTTCTTTGTACACGAACGATTTGACCGGGTTTTCTTCCGGGTCGTACGGGTTACGCAGCAGGAAGCGCGGCACGGTCAGGCCAACGTAACGGGAGTCTTCCGACTGACGGAAGCTCTGCCATTTGGCGAACTGCGGGCCTTCGAAGTGATCCTTCAGATCTTTCAGGTCCGGCAGGCCGGTAAAGCTTTCCAGGCCGAAGAATTTCGGGCCGGCGGCAGCAATAAACGGCGCGTGGGACATGCAGGCTACGCTGGACACGTACTGCATCAGTTTCACGTCCGGCGAGCTTGGGGACATGTAGTAGTTGGCGATGATCGCGCCAACCGGCTGACCACCGAACTGGCCGTATTCAGCGGTGTAGATGTGCTTGTACAGGCCCGACTGCATCACTTCCGGCGAATCTTCGAAGTCATCCAGCAGGTCGTCCTTGGAGACGTTGAGGATTTCGATCTTGATGTTTTCGCGGAAGTTGGTGCGGTCGACCAGCAACTGCAGGCCACGCCACGACGATTCCAGGGACTGGAAGTCCGGGTGGTGCAGGATTTCGTCCATCTGGCGGCTGAGCTTGGCATCGATCTCGGCGATCATGCGGTCGACCATGGCCTTCTTGACCGGCTCACCGTTGTTCTGCGGCTTGAGCAGCTCTTCGATGAACGCCGACACACCGCGCTTGGCGATGTCGTAGGCTTCGTCATCCGGGGTCAGGCGGGTTTCGGCGATGATGCTGTCGAGAATGCTGTATTCGCCGTTCTCGTTGCTCTTTTGCTGTGCTGCGCTAGTGCTCATTGTGTTGGCTTCCTTGGCTGATGGGGGCTCAGGCGTCCTGGGCTGCGGCGTTCAGGCCCAGCTCACCGAGTACGCGACCGCGGGATTCGTCGTCGGCGAGCACGCCTTCGATGGCTTTGCGGAACGCAGGCGCGTTACCCAGCGGGCCTTTGAGGGCCACCAGCGCGTCGCGCAGTTCCATCAGTTTTTTCAGCTCAGGCACTTGCTCGACCAAGGATGCCGGGTTGAAGTCCTTCATCGAGTTGACGCGCAGTTGCACGGCCAGTTCTTCAGTGTCGCTTTCTTCCTGAAGACGGTTCGGTACGCTCAGCGTCAGGCTCAGCTCTTGCTTGGCCAGCACTTCGTCGAAGGTCATCTTGTCGATGCTGATCGGCTTGCGATCTTCGACTTTGCGTTCGTCCTTGCGGTGGGTGTAGTCACCGATTGCCAGTAGTTTCAGCGGCAGTTCAATCTCTTCCTGAGCACCGCCGGTGGCGGGTTTGAAGGTGACGTTGATGCGTTCCTTGGGGGCTACCGAGCCTTCTTTGGCCATGGCTTTTCTCCTTGCGGTTGTGGCCCTGGGGCCTATTCGAGTACCACTTCGAGATCGAGGTGGCACAGCCTGCGATAAATCTCTTCCTTGCGTTCACGCACTGCATGGTTCTGCGGTAACAACTCGCAGCAGCTATGCAGCAAATGCAGCACTTCCAGCGCAAGATCGGGCTCCCAGGCGTGCAGGCCTGAGTCCTGTAATGTTTGGTCGAGGGTTTCGAGTTGGGTCTTGGCCAGTTCGTATTTCTTGGCCATGAAGCACAGCCGCGCGAGGGCGAACTGCCAGAAGAACCGAACCCGCCCGCCGTGGGCGCTTTGCAGGCCCTGCTTGAGGATCTGCACGGCGGCCTTGAGGCCGTCCTTGCGCAGAATCGGCATGACTTCTTCCAGGGCCAGTTCCCAGGCCGGCTGGGTATCGGCGACTTCGACCTTGCGCGGCGCACTGGCGCTTTGCAGGTGCGGCATGACGTGGGCGCTGATCCAGGCGCGGGTGGCCGGGTCGGCGAACGGCGCGCCGTCGTGGAAACGCAATTCGATGATGCCGGGCAGGCGCTGAACCAAAAGCGCGAAGTGGATTTCCACTTCGCGCATGGCCATCTCGGCGTTCAGCCCCTGAAGGCATTCCCAGACCATTCGCTGGCCATCGAACCAGAACGGCGCCTTCGCCAGRCTCGCCTCCAGCTCTACCAGCAGATCAGCGTATTTCCCTTGGTCGAAGCGGTCCTGATAGGCCTTGAGTTTGTCTGCCGGCACGCCACGCAGGACGGTGATCTGCTCGGCATTGCGCTCGGGCACCGCGTCGATGGGCAGCCACAGCAGCGTACGATTGAGGCGCAGGGCGCGCAGGTCGGTGGCTTTCTGCTTCAGCCACCAGGCGCACAACGGACGGGCGCTTTCCTGCTGAGCGCGCAGGGCCTTATGGGCTTCTTTCTCGTTGTCGATCGGTGCGCCGGGGGTGAACAGCTGAGTCGCAGCCTGCTTGACCTGGGCCACTGCGGCGCCCACCACACCGGGCTCCGGCTGGTTGTCGGCAGCGCGCTGAACCATGTTTTTCAAGCGGCGGGAGATCGGCAGCAGCAACGGCGCGTCATCGCCCAAGTGCTCGGTGCACGCGGCGTCGAGGCCTTCCAGATGCTCGACCAGCCGGCGGAACAGCGGCAGCTGCTCTTTGATCGCAACGTTTTCGTTCAGCACCTGTTCAAGACGCGGCACCAACCAGCTGATGGCGGCGGAGCGGGTGCGGGCCTTGTTCGGGTGAACTTCAGCCCAGTGGTTTTCGCAAAGATGGTGCAACAAACCGAGGCCGGCCAGCAGCCCCTGGAAGGATTCACGCTGGTATAGCGCCCAGGTCAGCCACGCGCCGACACGCAAATCCTTGGATTGAGTGCGCAGCAGGTTTTCACTGTTTTCACGGATTTTCAGCCAGTCGATCTGACCACTTTCGTGCATGGACTGGGCTTTGGCCAGTTCGCTTTCCAATGCCTCGTATTCGCTCGAAAAGCGAACATCCTCGCCCGCGAAACTCTCTTGGGAAACAGAGGCTTTTGCGAGTTCAAGGTAATGGGCAGAAAGTTTGCTTGAGTAGGACATCCATGGCCTTAATTAGGAAAACGGTCATGCGGCCATTGCAGTTGCAATGGCGCCGGACAGTATCAAAGAGCTGCGATGAGTCTCATCCAATTGAGTTCGTGCTCTTTCAAGTGCGCGCATCCTAATCACAATGATGGCCATTAGCAAGCACCCAAATAAACAATAAAACGGCGGTTTCTCTATTGCATGTAGGAGAAAGCCCTATATGTGACAGGGGATTCCCTGACGCTGGCTTTAACCCTCCCATCTCGACGCATTGCCCCCGAAACCATTGGGCCAGAGCGGTTTATCAAACCAGTGGATAATCACTGAACATTCACGCCCTGAAGCGGAACCCAGCATGACAAAAATAAAAAATGAAAAATGTAGGAGGTTTCCGAAAAGTTACAGTCATCTATGGACATAGCAGTGACAGACAATAAGCAATACAAGGCTCCGTCAAAATGATGGCGCCTTGTATTTGATCCACTTCTCTCCAAATACATATTCTGTTCGCCTCAAATTTCTTACAAAAGTATCGAAAGCCCTTCGCGCGTTGCTGACGCAACATTCTGAAACGCGGAAAACTCTGACGTACTTTCTGGAGGCGTCCGACATCATTCTTTTGTTCGCTTGTAAGCGTGTCGGGTAGTTTGCGCTTGCTCCAACTCGGCATCCCCTATGGAGGCTGGCAGGGATGTAAATTGGCGTTGAGCAGAATGGCGGATAATCCGCAGTTGCTGGTGAAGCGAGCGCTGGATCATTTGCCAGCGCAGGAGATGGCGGCGCATGGCGCCCAGGCGTAGCCAGTACAGATCATTCCCACGCAGCGCGCGGGAATGATCAAAGCCCTACAGAAAGCTCAATCAAACATTCGGGCAAGGTACCGGTGCCCAGTCGCCCAGGTCCGGGTTCTTGCACATGCTGTTGACCTGAGTGGTGCCTGCGCTGGCGACTTGCTTGCTTTCCGCCTGTTTGGCTTGTGCGGTTTGCAGGGTTTTCTCGGTGGTGACCGCTTCTTTCGGCACGGTTGGCAGCACCGGTTTTTTCGCCGGTTTCACCGCTTTTTTGCTCTTGGTCGGGGTCACGACCGGTGTGGTGTCGGCGGTCGCCACGGTGACCACGTCAGTGCGCTGCACGCCTACTTGCTGCAGGTCTTTTTCGTAGGCCTGGGTGTAGTTGTTCRGGTCTTCGCTGGCTTTACCGTTCACCGCGACGATCAGGTCGTTGGACTCTTTGAGGCCGGCGACGATTTCTGCCAGGCGCTTGCGGCCCTCGGTGTCGCTGACGGTCTTGGCCTTGCGGTCGGCGACCAGTTTGGTGAACGCGCTCTGGTAGCACTGTTGCGAAGCCTTGGCGTACGCGGTGCTGCGGTCGATGTCGGCGGCGCTTTTGTTGACGTCGGAGGCGTAGGACGCGATGCGCTGGTTGTCATCGGCGATCTGCTTCTGACGCTCGTTGTAGTAACCGACCGCGCCGCCCGCCAGGGCACCGCCTGCTGCACCGATGGCGGCGTTGCGGCCACGGTTCTCGGAATCGGTCAGGGCGCCCAACAGTGCACCGCCGACAGCGCCGACAGCCGCACCGGTAACCACCGACTTGGTCATGTTCGAATCGGTGGCGCGCAGGTGCTGCACCGGCTCGTAGCAGTTCGGGTAGTACTCGACCTTGGTGCTCGAGGCGACCTTGGACGTCGGCGACGTAGCGCAACCGGTCAGTACGGTGCTGAAGCCAACAGCGATCAGCAGCAAGTGACGCTTGGAAACCGAAGCAAAAGCTTTACGGGAGGAAAGCATAGTTGTGTTCTCGTTTAAGTTTGACCAGCTCAGCACGGCCCATCGCCGCCTGAGTCCCTTCCAAGCTCGCTGTACAACGAACGATCAAGACCGCTGAGCGTTCGATGCGAGCAATTCCTTCAATATCGCCGCCGGGTCGGCTCGTCGTTGCTGACGATAATCACCGACATGGCGAACGAATAACGTCGCGCGCGTCACCAGGCTCTTGCCCAGTACCGGCTTGCGCTCCAACTCTTCCTTGATGCGTTGAAACTGCGCCTGGATCACGGCATCGGTGTAGCGCGTGCCAGTCGCCAGGTTGTCGATGTAGATCGCCACCGCGCCGTCCAGCGCGCTGCGGCCGTTGTCGATGGCCATGGCGAACAGCTTGGCGCTGGCCTCGTCCTTGGCGTCCACGGCCTGCTGGCGACTCTTCTGCAAATTGGTCAGGCGAATGTTGTAGTTGTTGACGGTCTCGGCCACCAGGGCCGCCGACTGGATCAGGTTGCCGGCCGCTTCCTCGCGCTGTTGGGCGATGAGCGAGACGTTGCGCTTGAGCTCTTCGTTGACCAGCCCCAACTCGGCTTGCAAACGCGGATCGACGCTGGCGGCAATGATGCTGTCCAGGCGTTTGGTCGGGTCCTGGGCGTCATCGATGGCATCGGTCAGCGAAGCCAGCCGACCTTCTTTCTGCCATTGGGCAAACAGTTCCTTGTAGCGCGAACGGGGCGCCGACAACGCGCCAACCGCGACCCGGAACCCGGTGGTTTCGTTGTTTTGCTCGGTGCCGTCGGCGGCGAACAGCGGGTACTCGCGGCGCATCCCGGTAAACAAGGTGCCCTCGCCTTCCAGGTAATTGCCGCCCTTGACCACGAAGCCGCCGTAGGTTCCCTGGCGGCGTCCGGCGTGCACCAGCTGGAAGGACTCCTGGACCATTTCGGCGGCGTTGCCGATCACGTCGAACAAGCCAATGGGGTTTGGCAGTTTGGTACCGATCGGCATCAACCGCGCGGCCTGACCGGTGCCGCCGGCGACCTGATTGAAGACCGCCCAATCGGCCAGCGGTCCGTCGCTTTCGCTGCCGTCCAGGCGCCGGGGAAACAGGCGCCCTTCCAGGTCCTGACGGCTGACGGCCTGCCCGCCACGGGCAGCAAATTCCCATTCGACTTCGGTCGGCAAGCGCACAAAACCCAGCCCGCCCTCCTCTGCCGAGGTGCCGCGACCGCTCACCGGCAGCAGGTCCTTGTGGTATTTCATCAGCCAGGCGCTATACACCGCCGAGAAGCGTTCCGCCTCGAATCGCGACAGCTTCACCTTGGGCAAACGCCCGGCCATGCCTTGCGGAATTTCAGCCTGCAATGCCTCGCAGGCTGGCGCTGGTTCACCGCTGGCCAACGATTGCGCCTGGGCCATGACCTGCGCGTATTGGCGGGCGGTGACTTCGTATTTGCCGATGAAATAGAGCATCGGTTTGAGCGGGGTGTTGGCGTCGGTCTTGGGCATCAACGGGGTGATGCTTTTACTCCAGTCCTTGGGCAGATCCTTGAGGGTGAACTGGCCATTGATGAAGTCCCGGCGATAACCGGAAATGAACGACTGCTGATAGCCGGCCTCGCCTTCGCTGAACGGGTAACCGAGGCTGATCTCGCGGTCGTCCAGACTGCCCTGGGCCAGGATGTAGACGTAACGGAACACCATCTGCCCTTCGCACGGCAGCGGCAGGCTGACGTCATCGGGCAACGGCTTGGGGTTGTCCAGCTTGTCGGTGCCTTCATCAGCCCAGACCATGCCGGCCAGGCTCAGCGCCACGGCGGCGCCCAGTAACTTATACATCTCGGATTCCTTCACACGCCTGGATACGCGCCACTCGCCAGCCACCACAAACCGCCGCCACGGCGCTGACGCCGAGCACGGCCGCCAGGGCCAACGCGTAGTGACGTGCCAGCAGATGGCTGGCGTACTCGCCCGGCATCTGCGCAAATAAATGGTTCAGGCCCGATTGCGCCAGGCCATACAGCCCGGCACTCAACAGGGCGGCAAGGCCGGCGCTGTACAGCGCCTGCACCACCACAAACAACAGCAACGCCGCCGTGGAAAACCCCAGCAAGCGCAGCACCGATAACGCTCGACGCTTGCGCTCGACCGCCGCCAGCGCCCCGGCAAAAATCGCCGCGAACGCTCCCGCCACGGCCAATCCGGCGATGATCCAGAACACGATCGACAGGTTGCGGCTCAGCGATTGCACTTGGGCGATGGCCTGGGCCTGGGTCGAGACCAGCAGGTTCTGTGCAGCGAAGTATTGGCGCAGCGGTTCGACATCCTGGAGGCTGCGGGCGTACAGGCGAAACGCCGGATATACCCGCTGCTCCGTCGCGCCCACCGCATCACCTGGCCAATCGAACGCAGGCACGGCGCGGCCGTCCCGGTAATCTTCAGCCGCTTCCAGTAACGTCAACGGCGCGAACAATCCGTCCCGGGCGAAGGCTTCCAGCGGCAGAACCTGCAGCACCTGAACGCGAGTGCGCTGCGCCTCGCCACGACCGGCCACCTGCCGGCCAAAACCGGCCTGTAACCAATCACCGGCCTTGGCCCCAAGCTTTTCGGCGGCGGTCTGGCTGAGCAGCACCTGATCCAGCCCTTGGGGTACCGGCAGACTGCCGAGCAACGGATCGTTGGCGGTGGTGGGGATCATTTCCACAGTCACCGTCGAAGCGCCAGCGGTCAGATCCGCTGTCGCGGCAATCTGCCGGGTGCGCGGCAAGGCGAACGACACGTCGCTGCGCTGGCTCAACTGCTCGATAAACGCGGCACTGAACCGGCCGCCACCGAGGGGGATGATCTCCCGGGTGGCCGGGTCGTTTTCCAGGCGCTCGGTCAAACTGCTGACCAGGCCGAATTTCAAACCGAACAGCACCAGCAGCGGTGCGATCACCGCCACCAGCGCCAATACCGAGCAGGCCGACAGCCAGGCATCGTTGCGGTAATCCTGCCAGGCCRGGGAAGCCACCAGTGCGCCGCGCATCAGCAGGCCTCCCCAAGGGTGGCGGTGACACCGCCATCGACGTCGCGATGACAACTGATGCGTCGCACCTGCAAACCGCTGGCGCGGGCCAGTGACTCGTCGTGGGTGGCAACGACGCAGCACACCCTGTGTTCACGAGCCTGGGTCACCAGTAATTGCATCACGCGTTCCGCGTTCAGCGGATCGAGGGCAGCGGTCGGTTCATCGGCCAACAGCAGGCGCGGCCCATGGGCCAGGGCGCGGGCACAACTCACCCGTTGCCGTTGGCCGACGGACAAGTCGCACGGTCTTTTGCCCAGTTGATCGGTGATATCCAACGCCCCGGCCAGGCGATCGACGCTGCCGTCGTCTTTCAAGCCGAGCAGTTGGCGCGACAGGTCGATGTTGCCGCGCACGTCCAGAAAATCCAGCAGGCCACCGGTTTGCAGCACGTAACCCAAGTGCCGGCTGCGCAGGTTCGCCAAGGCACTTTGCGCATCTGCGCGCCACAGCCCGGCAATGTCCGTCGTGGTTTGGCCGGACGCAAAATCAAACTGCCCGGCCTGATCCGGCGCCAGCACCAGCGCCAGCAAATCGAGCAACGTGCTTTTGCCGCAGCCACTGGGACCAACCACCGCCAGTTGTTCACCGGCACGCAGTTGCAGCCGTGGAATCACCAGGCTGTAGCGCTGGCTGCCGGCGCCCCGGCTTTTGTGCACTGCACTCATGTTCAGCATCACGGCAGCGTCGACAATGGAACGCGGTACAAGGCATCACCCGGTTCGGCATCGCCGAAACGCACCCAGTTGGCCAGGTCGTTGTGGAAGGTTTCGTAGAGGCGGATTTTCGAGTCCAGCTCGTCGATAAAGTCCTCCTGCTCGGCCACGCTCAGGGAAAGCCACAAATCCTGGGTCATGTTCAGCGACTTGCTGCGATAAGGCAGTCCTTCCAGGTACTCCCCCAAAACCCCGCCATCGGCCAGATTGCCCCCCTTGCGCAAGGCCGAGGGATCGCGGCTCATGTAGGCACTGGCACTGGCGATTTCCTGGAAGAAATTCTTCGGTGAGGTCTGGGTCTTGCGGGCGGCGTCAACGATCAGTTTCAGCGATTGCTGCAAGTCGTTGAGCTGCAGTTTGGTCAGCATCACRCACACTTGGAACGCCGGCAGGGCCGGGTTGGTCAGGTCGCGGTCGGCGGTCCAGGCGCTGACCAGTTGCGGCGCCTGGCTGGCGGCTTTTCGCCCCAGGAAGTCCATGTGCATCGCGTAGCCGATGGCCGCCGATTTGTCGGCCAGGCTCGGCGCGGCGCTCAGCAGCGGCACGGTTTGCGACTTGTTGCTGCGCACCTGATGCACCAGGTCGGCAAACACCGAACCGATCTCGTCCACCCGTTCACCGAACTTGCGCACATCGGCGCCCGGCACCGGGATGTACAGATCGYCGATCTGCGGGTTGGCGTCGGCGGTCAGGGTTCGATACTGACTTTGCGCACCGCCATGGGTTTTCTTGCCGGCATCGCTGAGCAGGTGCAAGGCGTAGATTTTGATCTGTTTGCCCAATGCGGCCTGACGCACTTCGGCCTCGTTCATTTGCGTGGCGGCATACGGGTCGTTCTTGCGCAACGCACCGGCATCGGTGACCAACAGAATCAAGCGTCCGCCATAACCGGACCAGTCCATGCCCTCGACCGCTTCCATCACGCCGGCAAACGCATCTTCATTGAACGAATGGCTCGAGACCGTGGACGCCTTGACCTGCCGCGCCAGGTCCATGAAGCGCTGTGGGTCGCGGCCCTGGTCCAGGGTGATCAAGGTTTTGGCGACGTATTCCAGGCCAGGGGTTTTCTGGATGCTGTTTCGAAACCCCACCAGGCCAAAGCTGACACTGTCCAGCTCGCCCCGCTCGGCGATGCGGGTTTGCAGTTGGTGCACCACGTCGCGGACCTGATCGATGTAGGGCTGCATGGACACCGTGGTGTCGACGACCAACACCACAGCGGTGCGAAATGCATCGGCATTGGCGGCGCTGATCGGAGTGTTGCCGACAGTGGCCTTCGGTGCATTGCCGGGGTCGATGGACGCCACGTTCAGCAACTGCACCGGCTGGCCGTTTTCATCGAAGCTCTCGCGCGAATCAAAGATCGGCAACAGATAAAACTGGTTCTGCGGCACCGCGCTGGCGGCCGGTTCCAGGGCCAGCACCTGCTGATTGTCTTCACGGTTCTGCTGGGCCTTGAGCAACAGGTTTTTTGCAGCCGACGGATCGGCCAGCAGCCGCTCCACTTCGCCGGGCTGACGCAGGAACATCACCGGCGCACGACCGGAGCGTTCGGTGAACTTGAGCACCAGGCTTTGCTTCCAGTCGCTGACTTGTTCGGCTGGCAACCAGCCGTCACTGCGCCCGTCGGTGGCGGCGCCGACGCGTAGCCACGGGCTGCCGGCCACCTCTTGGCGCTGATAGACGTACAGCACGGAAAACGCCGGCAAGGCCTTGTCAGGTGCTGCCCCCGGTTCACTGGCGAGTTTCGCTCCCGGGTTGCTGAGCACCCGCTGGAACAAGGTTTTTTTGCCGGCCATCAGCAGCGGGCGCTGACCGTTATCGACTTCTGTCGCCACAGGGGGGTTCACCGGTGGCGCCACGGCTGGCGGCGGTGTTTTGACTGGAGGCACTGAAGGCACTGAAGCCACTGGCGCCTTGGCGTCCGCTTCGACGTCACCGGACAGCCACCAATAACCCGCGCCGCCCAAGGCCAGCACCACGGCTACCGCAACAGCGGCAAGCGCGAACACCGGTCCCTTGCGCTGCTCCGAGGCCGGGGATTGCGGCGTCGACTTCGCCGTCGGCGCAACAGGCTTGGCTTGGGGTTGTGGCTGTGCAGGGCTCGTCGGAATGTCGATAGACACCGGCGTCAGTCCCGCCAGGTCATTGCCCACCGGAAGGGGCAACGGCCGGATCGTGGTCGCTTCAACCGATTCCCCGGGCAGATTATCCAGCGCCTGCAACAACGCCTTTGCATCCGGGAAACGCTCGGCCGGATCCTTGGCCAACAGCTTGCGCAGCACCTCTTGATAACGGCCGTGGTGCACCGGCAGCTCCGGCAGCGGTTCGGTCAAATGCGCCAAGGCCGTAGAGAGCGCGTCGTTGCCGGTGTACGGCAGTTTGCCGACGAGGATTTCGTAGAGCACCACGCCCAGGGCATAAAGATCGGCCCGGCCGTCAATGTCCTGGCCGCGCGCCTGTTCCGGGCTCATGTAGYTGGGCGTGCCGACGGCGAAACCCGCTTGGGTGAACTGGGTGCGGTCGTCCAGCGACTTGGCGATGCCGAAGTCCGAGAGCACCGCTGTGCCATCGGCGCGGAACAGAATGTTCGCCGGTTTGACGTCGCGATGAACCAGCCCCAGCCCATGGGCATAGCCCAGCGCCGAGGCGATCTGGCGGATGTAGATCAGGCCCTGCTCCGGCGTCAGGCCGGCGGCAATGCGCTCCTTGAGCGTGCCATTGGGCAGGTATTCCATGGCCATGTAATACAGCTCACCGACATTGCCGATGTCATGGATGGTGACCGTATGCGGGTGAGACAGGCGCGCCAGGGTTTTGCCTTCGCGCAGGAAGCGCTCGCAGAAACTCGGATCGGCTGCCAGCGCGGCGGCCATGACCTTCAACGCCACCTTGCGCTCCAGCGAGCGTTGGGTCGCCAGGTAAACGCTGGCCATGGCGCCCTCACCGATCTCACCGTCGATGTCGTAGCCCGGGATCAGAATGTTCGCGGTGAGGTTCATGAAGGCACCTTCACGACGATGACGGTGATGTTGTCCGGAGCGCCGCGCATCAGGCCCAGGGACACCAGGCTGCTGGCGATTTCCCCTGGCTCGTCGTGGCCCAGCACCTCGCGGATCTCATGATCTTCAACGGTTTTGTTCAGCCCGTCGCTGCACAACAGGTAACTGTCGCCGGGCTTCAACAGCAACTCGACCATCGCCAGTTCCAGCTGTGCCTGGACCCCGATAGCGCGGGTGACAATATTGGACCGCGGGTGCACCCGGGCTTCGGCTTCACTAAGCAGGCCGCTGTCCTGCAGATCCTGGACGTAACTGTGATCCCGCGAGATGCGTTTGAGTCGGCCGTCACGCAGGCGATACAAGCGGCTGTCACCCGCCCACAGACACACCCCACGCAAGTCACGCGCCGCCAGCACCACCACCGTGCTGCCCATCATGGTCACGCCGCGGTTGGCGGTTTCTTCACGCACGGCGGCGTTGACCCGCAGCAGGTCGGTTTTCAACGCCGCGACGTATTCATCCAGCGAACGGCCCACAGCAATGCTACGCAAACTGTCGACAATCAGACTGCTGACGTAGTCGCCCGCCGCGTGCCCGCCCATGCCATCGGCGACCACCCACAGGCCTTTTTGCGGCAGGTCCAGGCAAGCGTCTTCGTTAACCTGGCGGACCATGCCGACATGGCTTTTGCTTGCAGACTTGAGGGTCCTTCCCACGTTTGAACACATCTACACAACACCTTCTTGGCCGAGCAAAAATTGCGCAAAATCAGCGGCGGCCGGCAGGCCCTGGCACCGCAATAAACCGGGGGCGATGCGCTCCGAACCCTGGCCCCACCACACACTGGCCCCTTCGCAGGCCTGTTCGGCGAGGGCGATCATTCGCGCCTGCGGATCGGTGACATCAAAGCGGTGCAAACCGGCAAAACGGCAGCTCGGGGTGCGTCGCAGATAAGCCGGGCTGCCCAGCGCCTCCAGTCCTGCACCGAAGGCCTCGAAGCTTGCCTCCACGTTCAAGGTGCTCAACAGCAATTGCTCGACCTGTTCAAACCAGATATCCGAACCGCCTATCACCGACGCAGGATCAGCGTCGTGATCCAGCAGCACCGCGACGGTCAGCGGAAAATACCGGCCAACCCGATCAATGCTCGGCATCACCACCCCCACGGCGGCCTGCGGCCCACACACACCGGGCGCAACCATAAAGCGCCACAGCGGACTGACCAGATAGGCATTCAGCCAACGGTCGCCAAGGCTCTGGCTGGCGAGCAACCCCGCCGCCAGCCACGAATCCCAAGGGCCGATAAAACTCTGCGGCAAGCCACGGCTGACAAAGTCCCCACGACTGGCCAACTTTCCATAGAAGCCCGGCGTGCTCATAAGCGCTCCGGCAGGCTGAAACCGCTGAGCACACGGCTCTTGAACGGGTTGAAGGCGCTGTTGGCCCGTAGCTCATAAGAGGCACTGGCGCCGTCGACCCGCAGCCGCAGGTTGAAGCGGTCCGGCGAGTTGCCGGCGGTGAGGTCCGATTGCTCGAGCAGGCGGAACCAGGCCCAGGGCCCGTCCAGGGTGATGCCGGACCGACCGCTGGCCGTGGGCGGCATGATCGAGATCCGCACCACACCGATGCTGCCGGGGTTGGGCCATTGCATGGCGGTCGGACGGCTAGGTCCGTGGTCGTAGCTCAATTGCTGGCCGTCGAGGTCGAGCAAAAACTGGGTGATGGTGGAATCCATGGCCACGGGCTTGAGTTCGAAGCGCACCATCGGTTGGGTACCGCCGGAACGGAAAAACGCATCCCGGATGGTCGCTGCCCGCTGGAAGGTTTGCAGCACGCCCGGGGCGATGCCGAGCTTCTGCGCGGCGCCCGGTTGCCAGCGCCAGGCCTGGGTCGAGGTATCCACGTAGGGCTGCAGGTATTTGCGGAAGTAGTTGTCCATCACCCCGCCCACGCCGAAGAACTGACCGAAGTCGTCGAGGGTCGCGTCCCGTGCACTGCCTGGCGACATCGGATAACGCCCGGCCAGGGACTGGCGATAGATGTTCACCACTTCGCTGGTCCAGGCCGCGTTCAGTTGATTGCGTACTCCACCCATCATGCTGTTGGTGGTGGAGTTGACCACCGACTTGACCAGGCCCTGCACCAACGCCGGTTGACGCTCGGCGTTGAGGCTGACCCGCGTCGCCGCCGCTGCGGCCTGGTTCTTGGCTTCGCCAAGCAAGGCGTCGCCGCTGGCACCGACCATGGCGCTGACCTGCACATACAGGGCGTTCATGTCGGCCAGCAGGCCGTCGATGGCTGCCGGCTCGCCTTCGTTCTTGCTGACGATGCGGTTGAGTTCGGCAAAATGCGCAGTGACTGGATCGTCACTGGCCTCAGGCGTGTTTTGCATCGCCTGCTCCTGGCCGAGCAAAGTGCCCAAGCGCTCTTTGAGCTTGTCGACCCCGCCCTCCACCGGCGCGCCCTTGGCGGCCAGCACGCGTTCTTCCTGTTGCAGGTCGGTTTCCTTCGCCACCGCCACCAGCAGTTTTTTCAACGGCGAAGTCGGCCCGGAAATCACCCGCAGCACATCGGCGGCCTGGGCCACGCTGGTGATCGGCACGAAGTCGATATCAGCCAACAAGGCGTCCCACTGGCGCTGGTAATCCTGGAAATACAAACGGCGTACATCGGCAGCCAGGCTGGCGACGTTCTGTTGTTCTGCCTGATCGCGACCGAGCACCCACTGCTCCTCGGCCAGGGTGCCGGTCTGGTTCAGGCTGGTGAGCAAAAACCCTTGGCGGTAACCCTTGGCCGTGAAGAAGCCACTCAAGGGGTCGCCCAGCGGCTTGCCGCTCTTGCGGCTGAACACCAGCGCAGCATCGTGCCCGGCCGCTTCGCTAAGACGAAAGTCCGCAATGCCGTCCGGCAGTTTCTGCCGTTTGATCCGGTCGTAGACACGCTGGGCCACCGGCAGCTGTTGCAACTGCCGGCGTAAATCGTCGATCAGGCGTGGGTCGAGACGCGCAGTGGGCGGATGGCGTTCGAACAGCGCCTGCAAGTGCTCACCGAGGGCTACGCGCTGCTCGGCCGGTAAGTCGCGCGGCAGGCTGCGGTCCCAGTCCAGGGCGATCCACGCCTTGATGAAATCAGCATCGTAATGCTCACTGTCGGCGAGCATCAGGTAGGCCTTCAAGCCTTCGTAAAGGAAGTCCGAATTGCCGCCGCCGTGCAGTTGCTCCTCGATACGCGTGAGCAAGCGCGGCGCGAAGACCGCGATCAACAGCTTGCGATAAACGCTGCCGGACTCGGCTTCAAGCATGTCGCCCTGATACAGACCCAGGCCTTCGGCCCAGTTCGGCGCATCATCGGCCAAGTGCTTCACTGCGTTGAGCAAGGGCAACACGGCGAGCACGTCCCGCTGGGCCGGGCTGAGGTTCTGCACGGCCTGGCCCAGGGGCACGACTTTCTGATCGACTTGCGCGATATACGCCTGATTGGCGCGGTAGCTGACCCACCACAAGGTCCCGACCACCAGCACCAAGGCTACGGTCGAGGCCAGCACGCCCTGGGCGATCCACTTGCGTCGACGTTCGACTTTCGGATTGACACCCACCAGCCCACGCTCGGCAAAGGCCACGGCGCTGAAGAGCTTTTCGATGAAGTAACTGCGCCCGGTGCCGTTCTGGCGCACCAGGTGCTGGCGGTCCAGGTTCATGCTCTGGGCCATGGAGCCGATCAGCCGGTCAATCGGGCTGCCTTCCTGGGTGCCGCTGGTGAAATACACCCCGCGCAACAGCGCCCGCTCTTCAAAGGCGTTGGGTTTGAACACGCCCTCAAGGAAGCTTTGCAGGCAATCCTTCAACGCGCCGAACTGCTGTGGAAAACCGTAGATCAGATCGCGTCGCGCCGGGTCGCGTTCCTGCTGCAAGCGCTCCACCAGCCGATCGTTCAGGCGTTGCTCCAGACCGGCGAATTCGCTTTGCAGATGGGCCAGCGGGCTGTCATTGCTTTTGCCGTCATCCAGAGCGAAGGTCATGCCCCAGACCTGAGCTCGCTCTTCCTTGCTCAGGGTGTCGAAATACTCCATGAACCCGGGCACCAGATCGAGCTTGGTCAGCATCAGGTAGATCGGGAAGCGCACGCCCAGTTGGGTGTACAGCTCCTGAATGCGCAGGCGTATCGCAGCGGCATGGGCGGCGCGTTCGGCGTCGCTGCCCAGCAACAGGTCGGAGAGGCTGATGGCGATAAATGCACCGTCGATCGGGCGACGGGCCCGCTGTTTTTTCAACAGACCCAGAAAGCCCAGCCATGCGGCCTTGTCGACCGTCGCGTCGCTGTCCTGAGTGGTGTAGCGGCCTGCGGTGTCGAGCAGCACAGCCTGGTCGGTAAACCACCAATCACAATTGCGCGTACCGCCGACGCCGCGCACCGCACCGGCGCCCAACTGCGCGGCCAACGGAAAATGCAGACCGGAGTTGACCAGCGCCGTGGTCTTGCCCGAACCCGGCGGGCCGATGATCACGTACCACGGCAATTCGTAGAGATTGCGTCGTTCGTCGCCGCCCAGCTTGGCTTTCTTCAACAGCGTCAGGGCTTCGTCCATGCGCTGGCGCAGGGTTTCGAGCTCTTCGGCCGTAGCGATGCTGGTCGGGTCCGGCGGGGTTTGCGCCGCCAGGCTGCGCATGACTTCGGCGGCCTGACGGCGGGCCTGGATGATGCGAAACACCCGATAGGCGATCCACACCGCGAACAGCAGAATGATCAGCGCCCAGCGCCGGCCTTCGGGCACCAGGAGCTCAAGCAGCGGCCCGACAAACCAGATGATCAGGCTCAGGGCGATCAGCCCCAGCAACGGAATGACCCAGCGGGTCATAAAACTGAAAAACGCCTTCACTCGACCCCCTCCGCCAACACTGTGATTTCGACCCGACGATTGCGTGCGCGGCCCTCGGTCGTAGCGTTCGAGGCCAACGGTTCTGTGTCGCTGCGGCCTTCGGCGCTGAAGCGCTCGGGCTGGCCGGTCTTGGCCGAAAGGATTTGCAGCACCGAAGTGGCCCGTGCCTCGGACAACGCCCAGTTCGATGGAAACCTCAAGGTGGCAATCGGGCGATTGTCACTGTGACCGGTCACCCGGACCTGGCCCTTGACCTTGCGAATGGCATCGGCGATGCGCAGCATCAGCGGCTGGAAATTGTCGACGATACTGGCGCTGCCCGAGGCGAACAGCTCATCGCCACGGATAGTCACCACTGAACGGTCAACGGCATCTTCCACGGCCACCCGGCCGGCCTTGATTTCATCAGCGAGAAAACCGGCCAAGCGTGGCCGCTCGACCAGTTTCGGCTGCACCACCGGACGGTCGATGGCCTGCACCGGGATCTCGCCCAGCGCATGAATGTTTTTAAACACCGGCTCGGCATCGGCGGCCAGTTTCAAGCGCAGGCCGAACACCAGGGCCAGCAGCAACGCCACACCGATGGCCACCGCGATCCATGGCGGCATGAATTGCGCCAGTCGATCGCGCGCCACGGTCACGCCGCGCCAATGGGGCGACAGTTCACGCTCATATTCGCCACGGGCGCTGCGGATAACCGCACTGGTGCGCTCACGCAACGCCTCCAGTTGGCTGCGACCATCATTCATGACCCGATAACGCCCTTCGAAACCCAGGCACATGCACAGGTACAACAGCTCCAACAGATACAAACGTTCGCGGGGGCTTTGCAGGCAATGTTCCAATAGCTGGAACACCTTCTCGCCGCCCCAGGCCTCGTTGTGCACGGTGATCAGCAGGCTCTGCTTGCCCCAGTCGCCGGTGCCACCCCACGGCGTACTCAACACCGCTTCATCCAGGGCGGTGCACAAGGCGTAACGGGCCAGCAACACATCGTTGCGCACCACGCCGGCGGCCTCGGCGCGCTCCTCGAACTGGCGCAGGTAGGCCAGTAGTTGCGCCCGCAGACTCGCCGGTGCCGGGTGGGCAATGGTGTTGCGCAAGCGGGTCAGCAAAGCCAGCAGCGGGCCCGCGGCGCTCTCCAGGGGGTTGAGACCTTCGGCTTTGCCGGTCAACAGCGGCGCGGCCGGCATCGACAGTGGCGCGGGCTGGGCGCGGCCAGGGTCCGGGCGGGCCGGCTCGGCGCCACGGCCACCGGGTGTCGGCATGAACTGGGTACGATCGTCGTTATTCATCGCGGTTTATCCTCGGATCGCCCAGAAAGCCAGGTTCAACCCCGGGAACTGACCCGCGATGTGGAACGCAAAACCGCCGGAGTTGGCCAGTTGTTGCCAATGCTCGCTGCCCCGGTCGAGTTCGTAATAGGTGGAGCCGGCGTGATAGGGAATCTGCCGTGGCGCCACCGGCAGCGGCAGCAGACCGATGCCCGGCAATTGCAGGTTGACCATGTCGCGAATGTGTTCCACCGAGCCGATTTTGCTCTGCAGGCCGAAGCGGCTGCGCAGGGTCTCGGCAGGTACATCGGCGCGCACCACCAGAATAAAACTGGCGTTGTCGAGCAGGGTCTTGTCAGCCAGCATGGCCACATGAATGCCATAGGCTTTTTCGACGATCGGAATCGGCGTGGCCTTGCTGTCGATCAGCATCGACAGCGCTTCACGCAGGGCTTGCATCACCGGCGCAAAGCTCAGCGCGAGGTCATCATGCTGGTACTGCGGGAATTCCTGCGGTCGCCGCCCGGAAGCGGTAAAAGTCGAGAATTCCCCGGCCAGGCTCACCAACTCGCTGTAGAAGCGCTCGGGATGCAAAGGGCTCAAGTGGCTCAAGTGCTGGATCAACGGCTGAGCACGGTTGACCAGTTGCAGCAGCATGAAATCGGCAATCTCCGAAGCACCGCCGGCACCGGACGCCACCACCCGCCCAGCGAGCGCTTCTCCGCGTTGATGAAGCAGGCCCAGTAGCTCGTTGCGAAACGCAGCCAAGGGCGTGGAGGCGACCACATCCAGCAGCGGCGGGATGTAAGTGTCATCGAGCACCAAGGCGCGGTCGGCGCGTTTCTCCTTGATTCGCACCAGGCCGATGGCCGCGTAGTCGCTGATGCCATCCCGGGCGACCAATAATCGCAGTGCCCTCGACCCCACGGCCACCGGGGCCTGGTTTTCGAACGGCGCGTTGTCGTCCCGCACTTCGCGCACCTGACTCACATAGCGCGCAGCACCCAGGGCCTCGCCTTCGTCAACGGTGTCACGCGCGCCGGCGCGCTTGAGCGGCAAGGCCAGGTACACCAAACCATCGCGCAGGTTGTCATCGATATTCAGCGGGCTCGGCGCCAGGTCATCCTGGGGAATGTTGAATGGCGTGCCGTCTGGCAACAGGCCCCGCGCCGAGATGATCGCCAGTTTGCCCTGGGCCAGCAGGCCCTGGTCGATCAGCAACTCAGAAAACCCCCAGGCACCGGCCGACAATGGGCGACTCCGGGCGTCGATGAGATTCTCCAGGTAACGGTCATGCTGCTGGAAGTGCTGCGTTCCAATGAACATGCCTTCCGACCAGACCACGCGATTGTTCCAGGACATGGGGGGCTCCGATTGTTTATTGGGCAGGGCTGGATGGGGGAACCGCGACGGCGCTGCGCACGGCTCGCACGTCGAGGCTGATCTGGTATTCGGTGTATTGGCGCGGCGGGACGTTCATCACCGTGCGCCACAGCGACTGATCCAGTTCGCGATACCCCACCAGCACGCCGATATGGCGGGTGGCCGGATCGAGGTCACGCTGCAGACTCAACTGCTGGCCAGGCTGGATCAGCACTTCGTCCTGGTCGATCAGATCCGCACCGAGCGTCGCCTGGGCTCGTTCGGCCAGTGCGAAATAATCGGAACGACCGAAGGTGGCGGCATTTTTCAATTCGAAAATGCGCACCCGGACCGGGGCCGGCTGGCCAGTGGCTCCGGGGTTGAGCCCGGCGATGGCGTGAAAGTGCAACTCGACGGCGGCCGTGTCGGCCTCAGCCTCTTCGGGCTGGGGTTTGGTGGCCTCCTTGGCACACGCGGTCAGCAGAAGCGCGGTGGCGACTGCGAGTAAAAACCTGTGAATCATCCTGCGTCCTCAATGACGTTTCAGCTATCCGTTGTTCCGTTCTTTGCTCTGAATGCCGTTATGCAACGGCCACGCTCAGCGGCGGCGTTGCCTGGTACTGTGTTCTTCGTAGGCACGGCTGAATTCCCGACCGAACAGGTCCTGGAAATCCTCCTGGGCCTCACGGGAAATATTGCTGTAGAGCTCGGTGAACTGCTGCCAGTACTGGGCCTGTCGTGAACCATTGAAAATGCTCGACAGGCCACCGGGCTTGCCCATGCGCTCTTCCAGTTGTGCCGGCTCGAAACGCGCCAGCAGATGCTTGATCGCTGCTTCCACACCGGCCATCACCGCCAACTGGTGGGCACGCAAGTCATCGAAGCTGTCGCGCACCGCCAGGTCCGGCGCCATGAACGCCTGATTGGTGTGGCGCAACAGCAGCAGCAAGGCCTCATCGACGTTGGGAGCGAATTTCAGCGGGTTGTTTTCCACCGGCTGAATCATCGTCTGCTGAATGCGAAACTCGCCCTTGAGGCTGCTGCGGGCGCGCAGGACATCGATCAGGCCTTCGACCATCAATCGATAACTGCGGCCGATGTTTTCCATCTGCGCTTCGGCCTGGGCCTTTTCCAGGCGCACTTGATCCAGCCCGGCGCCGCGCAGAAAGGCTCGCAACAGGTCGGGTTGCGAATGGTCGACCGGGCTGACCGGATTGACCGGATTGACCGGGGGCTCAACGATAGCCACGGGCGGTTCGCGCAGGGGTGCCGGCTCGATCGGCACGCTGATTTGAGGTACGGGTGGTGGCGCAACTTCTGCAACAGGCAAGGGGGCGACAGGCAGGGGGGCAACCGCCACTGGCGCGGGCTTGTCGCTGAACAGGTCCCAATCTTCCGGAATCACCGGCGCTGGGGCTGGGGCCGACGCCAGCGGCACAGGCTCGGCCATGGGCGTCGGGTTGGGGATCGGGGTCGGTGGGCGGAAGTCGTGCTGCTCAGCCGGGACATGGTCGGACTGGGTGGCCGGCGGGACGGTGGTCGGTGCCAGAAAGTCGAACAAGTCCGGCAGCGTGTCCATGGCCGACACACCCTGGAAATGTGCAGGTGGTGTCATGGGCGACGATGTCGGCGTAGCCACGCCGGCGCCCTGACGCCCCATCAGAGCCTCGAAGCTGTTGGACGAATCGGCAAAAGGGTTGTTGTCAGTCACCGGCAGATTGAAATCGATGCGCGCCTGGATTTCATAATCACCTATGCGGATAACTTCCCCATCTTGCAATGGCTCGCTGTTTCCTTTGCGCAGACGAATGCCGGCCTTAACCAATTCCACACCATTAGTGCTGTTATCGGTTAAATAATACCGGCCATCTTTATATTGAATAACGCAATGCTTTCCGGAAACCAAGCGCTCTGGATCGGGCAATACCCAGTCATTATCAGAATTACGGCCAATTGCCATTATTCCCTGATCCATGGATTTTTCAGAGCATTGACCAGGGGTAATCTTGTGATAACTAGTGATAGTCAAACACAGCGGCATCTTGCCTCCTTGCTGCACACTTTGCGCGCCGGCGAATGAAGGGATCAATCCCCGCGAAGCTCGCCGACAAACCTTGCAAACAACCTAAAAAACAGCTTTTTACCAGCACATTTGCTGATCTTAACCGGTTTACGTGACAAAAAATCTGCGTCAGTACCTTCTTGGACCTACCGGTCGCGAGGGTTGTTAAGCACCTCACATCTGTCACACAGGAGAAATAGCTTACCTTGACAAGCCATAAGTACTACACCAAAAATGAACAACTTTCTTGAATACAGTGATGGCACCTTAAGATCACAGAGGATCCAAAGGGCCATTACACACAAGGAAACATGCGAAGTTCCACTTGGAACTAACGTGTGAACTGCCCGTTTCTGTCGCGGGCGATAGGGAGATCAATTTCAGTGGAAGTGCCTTTGCTGCTCGCCGCCGTTTCCGCGACTTCGCCTTGTGGCGAAGATCTGGAATACGACGCTGACTTTTTGCGCCTGGAACGCGATTCCCAAGGCCAGCCCGAGCGCAGCATGGGCGATTCGATATTGCCTGCCGAACCGCCTGAATGGCGCAGCATCCAGCAGCAAAGCCTGGATTTGTTGCAACGCAGCAAAGACCTGCGCATCACCCATTTCCTTTTGCAAAGCTCCCTTGCCCTGGAAGGTGTCCCCGGCCTGGCCCGCGTCCTGACGCTGATCAGCGAATTGCTCAAGCAATACTGGGCCGACCTGCATCCACGCCTGGATGCCGAAGACGACAACGATCCCACCGTGCGCATCAATGCCCTCGCCGGCCTGGCGTCCGATGCCACCATTCGCCTGCTGCGCGAAAGTATCCTGGCCCGTTCGCGAACCTTTGGCGCTGTCAGCCTGCGCGCCGCCGCCAACGCCAGCGGTCTGCAAAGCTTCCCTGACGAAAACCTCGGCGCCGAACAACTCGCCGGAGCGTTCCTCGACAGCGATCCCGAACAGTTGGACATCATCCGCAAAGCCTTGCACGAGGCCCGTAGCGCCGCCGAGACCATCGAGCAACACGTCAGCGAACAAGTCGGCTCCGCCCAGGGCGTTGACCTTGGCCCATTGAAGCAACCGCTCAAAATGGCCTTGCAGATTCTCGGCCAGTTCGCCCCGCAGAGCGGCGACAGCCCCCAGCCCGATGCCATCAGCGACGACAGTGCCGCGCCGGTTGAATACACCACCGCGCCAAGCGCGCCGCGCAACGCTAACGCCAGCAGCGGCGAAATCAACAACCGTGACGACGTGCTGCGCAGCCTGGACCGGATTCTTGCGTATTACACCCGTCACGAGCCCTCCAGCCCCCTGCCGGTGCTGTTGAATCGGGCAAAGAATCTGGTGCACGCCGACTTCGCGGCGATCGTGCGCAACCTGATTCCCGACGGCATCAGCCAATTTGAAAACCTGCGCGGACCAGACAGCGAATAAAAGCGTACGGATCACGCAGTCACGTCACCGGCACCGCCGATGACGCCAACACCGTCGCTTGAGCGACCAGGAGCAGCAACGTGGCGAAGCAAAGTTCTCAGAAATTCATCGCGCGCAACCGTGCGCCTCGAGTGCAGATCGAGTACGACGTCGAGCTTTACGGCGCCGAGAAAAAGGTCCAGTTGCCCTTCGTAATGGGCGTTATGGCTGACCTCGCCGGCAAGCCCGCCGAGCCTCTGGCACCTGTGGCCGATCGCAAGTTCCTTGAAGTGGATGTGGACAACTTCGACTCCCGCCTCAAGGCCATGCAGCCACGCGTTGCGTTCCACGTGCCCAACGAGCTGACCGGCGAAGGCAACCTGAGCCTGGACATCACCTTTGAAAGCATGGACGACTTCAGCCCGGCCGCCGTGGCGCGCAAAGTCGACTCGCTAAACAAGCTGCTCGAAGCGCGCACTCAATTGGCCAACCTGCTGACCTACATGGACGGCAAGACCGGTGCCGAAGAAATCATCATGAAGGCCATCAAGGATCCGGCGCTGCTCCAGGCACTTGCCAGTGCGCCCAAGCCCGCCGAGCCTCAGGCTTAATCAGGACGAATGATCATGACCGATCCAGTACGCGCAAGCGCCCAGACACTGGGCACCACCGAAGAAGCCAGCGAGTTCGCCTCCCTGCTGCTGCAAGAATTCAAACCCAAGACCGAACGCGCCCGTGAAGCCGTCGAGACCGCCGTGCGCACCCTGGCCGAACAGGCCCTGGCGCAGACCGACCTGGTGTCCAACGACGCCATCAAGTCGATTGAGTCGATCATCGCCGCCATCGACGCCAAGCTCACCGCCCAGGTCAACCAGGTCATCCATCACCCGGAGTTCCAGCAACTGGAAAGCGCCTGGCGTGGCTTGCACTACCTGGTCAACAACACCGAGAGCGACGAGCAGCTCAAGATCCGCGTGCTCAACATCTCCAAGACCGACCTGCACAAGACCCTGAAGAAATTCAAGGGCACCGCATGGGACCAGAGCCCGATCTTCAAAAAGATGTACGAAGAAGAATACGGCCAGTTCGGCGGCGAACCTTACGGCTGCCTGGTGGGCGATTACTACTTCGACCAGTCGCCGCCGGATGTCGAATTGCTGGGCGAACTGTCGAAAGTCTGCGCCGCCATGCACGCGCCATTCATTGCCGCCGCATCGCCGACCGTGATGGGCATGGGCTCGTGGCAGGAACTGTCGAACCCGCGCGATCTGACCAAAATCTTCACCACCCCGGAATATGCCGGCTGGCGCTCGCTGCGTGAATCGGAAGACTCGCGTTACATCGGCCTGACCATGCCGCGCTTCCTGGCACGCCTGCCGTACGGTGCCAAGACCGACCCGGTGGAAGCCTTCGCCTTCGAAGAAAACACCGACGGCGCCGACAGCTCCAAGTACACCTGGGCCAACGCCGCTTACGCGATGGCGGTGAACATCAACCGCTCGTTCAAACACTTTGGCTGGTGCTCGCGCATTCGTGGCGTGGAGTCTGGTGGTGAAGTGGAGAACCTGCCGGCGCACACCTTCCCGACCGACGACGGTGGCGTGGACATGAAGTGCCCGACCGAAATCGCCATTTCGGACCGCCGTGAAGCGGAACTGGCGAAGAACGGTTTCATGCCGCTGCTGCACAAGAAAAACACCGACTTCGCCGCGTTCATCGGCGCCCAGTCGCTGCAAAAGCCGGCCGAGTACGACGACCCGGATGCTACCGCCAACGCCAACCTGGCCGCGCGCCTGCCCTACCTGTTCGCCACCTGCCGTTTCGCCCATTACTTGAAGTGCATCGTGCGCGACAAGATCGGCTCCTTCAAAGAGAAGGACGAAATGCAGCGCTGGTTGCAGGACTGGATCCTCAACTACGTCGACGGTGACCCAGCGCACTCCACCGAAACCACCAAGGCCCAGCACCCATTGGCGGCGGCCGAAGTGATTGTCGAAGAGGTGGAAGGCAACCCGGGGTATTACAACTCCCGGTTCTACCTGCGCCCGCACTATCAGCTCGAAGGTCTGACTGTGTCACTGCGCCTGGTATCCAAGCTGCCTTCGGCCAAAGGCGCGTAACACCGCCCTTGATGTGATCGTCCCCACGCTCAGCGTGGGAACGATCAGAAAAACACAACGTGGTAGACACCACACAGGGAGAGAACATGGCTGTTGATATTTTCATCAAGATCGGCGACATCAAGGGCGAGTCCATGGACAAGGCCCACAAGGACGAAATCGACGTCTTGAACTGGAGCTGGGGCATGTCTCAGTCCGGCAATATGCACGTGGGCGGCGGCGGCGGAGCCGGCAAGGTGAACGTCCAGGACCTGTCGCTGACCAAGTACGTCGACAAGGCTACACCCAACCTGATGATGCACTGCGCCAGCGGCAAGCACATCGACAAGGTCAAGCTGACCGTGCGCAAGGCCGGCGGCGAAAGCCAGGTCGAGTACATGATCATCAACCTGGAAGAAGTGCTGATCAGTTCCCTGAGCACCGGCGGCTCGGGCAGCGATGATCGTCTGACTGAAAACGTCACCCTGAACTTCGCCAAGGTGCTGGTGGACTACCAGCCGCAAAAAGCCGACGGCACCAAGGAAGGCGGGCCGATCAAGTTCGGCTGGAACATCCGCCAGAACGTCAAGGTGTAATCGAACGTGCCCCCGTCGTTATGCGCCGGGGGCATTTTGGTGCTTGCTCGAATCCAATCCTTTCCCATCCGGTGTCTGAGTCATGGCCAAGCCTTCGTTTGTCAATTTGTGGAAAGCCTATTCCGACCTTCTGGTTACGTATCCTGACGCCAAGCCCTGTGAGGGCCCTTGGGAAAACCAGTGTGCTATCCGCATGAGCGCGACACTCAATGCAGAGCTGACCATCAAGGTCAACAAATCCACCTATACCGAACCCAAGTGTGCACATGAGCACGCCCGGGGTGCCGAGTCGCTGGCGAACTGGTTGTGGAAGCATCATCTGGGGCGGCCAACCATTCTGGGTAACAGCGCCGAGGAGCGTCGCACGTTGATGGGCAAGACCGGGCTTATCTTCTTCAAGGACTGTTTCCAGCAGTCAGGGGAGTCGGCGGACAATCGTACTGGCGATCATATTGATCTATGGAATCGGGGACTGACCCAAACCGGCGACCTCTTTTACAGGTCCAGAGCTGTCTGGTTCTGGGAGCTCGCATAATGAAAAATCACCGGCTCGCCATGTGCCTGGCGATAAGCCTGACCAGCCTGAGCGCATGCGCCGAACATGCCCAGATGCCAACAACCCAGGCCGTCTTTGTTGGGCAGCAACTCAGCCTGATTGACGACCAGGGTCAATGCACGCTGGTCAAACCCGACCAGAGTCGCATGAAGCTGGACATGGAATGGCCTTGCAGCTTCAGCCTGAATAAACAACAGCAACTGCGCGTAGAAACGTTCAACAACATCCCGATATTTTCGGTCTGGCGCAGCGAGCACATGCCTGCGCCCAGCCGCGACTGCCTCAGCAAAATGCAGGCTATCCGCCAGATCCCGGGAGGGCTGGAGGCGGGAGCGGTCAACACGTTTGCGTCCTGCGGCACGGGAGGGGACCAAAAAATGTATGTAGCGCCATTTACGTGGTAACCGACATCGCCACCCGCGATCGCCTGCAACCGTCCCTGCTGGATCGGTTGACCGACGACGACCCGAGCAACCTCAAGGAAAGCGCCGACAAGCGCGTACTGTCCCTGACCCAACTCAAAGCCTCGGTGCTGCGGGACCTGGCGTGGCTGCTCAACACCACGTCATTGCTCAGCGCCGATGCGACCCTGCACACACCGGCCGGCACTTCGGTGGTCAACTTCGGGCTGCCAGCCCTGGCCGGCAACAGTGCATCGAACGTCGATATCGCGGCGCTTGAAGCACTGATCCACCAGGCCATCGCCACGTTCGAGCCGCGGATTCTGCGCCATACCCTGCGCGTGCGGGCCCGGGCATCCGCCGAGATGAATCACAACGCCCTGAGTTTCGAGATCGAAGGCGATCTCTGGGCGCAGCCAGTGCCGCTGCGCCTGATGCTGCAAACCGACCTGGACCTGGAATCCGGCCATGTGCGAGTGGTCAACGCCGACCAGCGGAGACACTCATGAACCCGCGCCTGCTGGAACTGTACAACCAGGAACTGCACCACGTGCGCGAAAGCGCGGCGGAGTTCGCCCAGGAGTACCCGAAAATCGCCAGCCGGCTGACGTTGTCCGGCATGGACTGCGCCGATCCGTACGTCGAACGCTTACTGGAAGGGTTCGCCTACCTGACGGCGCGGGTACAGCTCAAGCTCGATGCCGAATACCCGACCTTCACCCACAACCTGCTGGAAATCGCGTACCCCCATTACCTGGCGCCGACACCGTCGATGACCGTGGTGCAATTGCAGGCAGACCCCGATGAAGGCTCACTGAGCAGCGGCTTCCCGTTGCCCCGGGATACGGTTCTGCGCGCAGCCCTGGGTCGCGAAAGCCAAACCTGCTGTGAGTACCGCACCGCCCATGCGGTGACGTTGTGGCCATTGCAGGTCAGCCAGGCCGAGTACTTCGGCAACCCGTCCGCCGTGCTCGGGCGCCTGGCCGCCAGTGCCCCCAAGGCCAAGGCTGGCCTGCGCCTGACCCTGCGCACCGGTGCCGAACTGCCGTTCAACAGTCTGGCCCTGGACAACCTGCCGCTGTACCTCAACGGCGCCGACGAACAACCCTTTCGCCTCTACGAACAGTTGCTGGGTAACGCCTGCGCCGTCTTCGCCCGTCAGCCCGGCGGCGATTGGGTAGAACGCCTGCCCCAGGATGCACTGCGCTCCTTGGGGTTCGACGATACCGACGCCGCGCTGCCCGTGGTGTCGCGAGCCTTCCAGGGCTATCGCCTGTTGCAGGAATACTTCGCCCTGCCCCGCCGCTTTCTGTTTGTCGACTTCACCGGGTTGAGCCGGGCGGTCAAACGCTGCCAGGGCCAGGAGCTGGAATTGATCGTGCTGTTCGACCGTCACGATCCGAGCCTGGAAGGCAGTGTCGGTGCCGCACAGTTCCTGCCGTTCTGCACCCCGGCAATCAACTTGTTTCCCAAGCGCCTGGATCGCATCCACTTGTCGGAACGGGTGAATGAACACCATGTGATCGCCGACCGTACCCGGCCGATGGATTTCGAGATTCATTCCCTGACCGCCCTCACCGGCCATGGCACCGGGTCGGAACAGCCTTTTTTGCCGTTCTACGCCGTCCGCGATCCGTCTCGCTACGGCCGCGATCAGGCGTATTACACGGTGCGGCGCGAACCCCGCATGC